>JAFMBQ010000170.1 GCA_017858365.1 Algoriphagus sp.
AATATAAAATGTGCCGTTGACTTTTAAATTGGTATCCAACGGAAAATAGATTAACTGCTCATTAGCTTCTTTGATAGGAATTAAAATCTCCTTTCTGAAGACAGGTTTCTCATCTAAGTTCTTCCAAATTAGGATATCAATGGCTTGATTAGCTTGCCTGGGGTTGGTGAAATTGATTGAAATTCCTTTGATGAAAACCTCCCTAGGCGTGTTGTATTCTACTGCCAAAAAACCTGACCTTTGATTAATTCCAGCAGCGTAATCAGCAGAACCATTGTCATAGGCAAAGTAATCCTGAAGGGGAAAGTAGGTTTTGACTACGTCATTTGCTCTGAAATCCACATTTGGGTACCTGGTGGTATCGGCTCCATTGATTTCAGAAAATAGTTGATCCCCACTTGTCAATGCGGTAGTGATTTCCAAAGTCGTATTTGAAAGTGGAATCGGAATTTCACCAAGTATTCTGCTTTGGAATGTCCTCCGTTCTTTCGCATTTGGCACAGGATTGAAAGGAGTGTTTTGATTAATCTCTAAGACTTCCATAGTAGCGGTATCAGTGATCGATATGCTAAACTCCATCGCTCTGAATCGATTTTCAAGATTGAGAAACTCATTGGAAACAGTACTCCATAGCTGAGCATCTGTTGTCAAAAGGGCTCTTGGATAAGCCCCAAAATCTCCCAATCTAAGGTCGTTTCTACGGGTTAAGCTCCGATCTCTGAAATTCAAATCTGTACTTGTTCTTCCAGTATTCAAAAATACATAATCAATTAACCAGCTATCAAAAGGCCCTGAAAGTCTTCCTTTAGTATAAAAGCGAAACTGAAAGTTTGAATGTTGATAGCTTGGTGCAACCGCGATAATTTCTTCCTGAAAATTATTCCTATCTAACAGAACTCCACCAGTTTGACTCCACTCTCTTGACCAAGTGCCTTCTTTAGTAAGAAATTCAAGGATCAGCTCATCGTTTTCATCAGGTAATTCACCTCTACCACCTAACTGCCAAAAGAAGCTAAGGTATAATGTATTGGCTTTTTCAGTGGTTATTCCTGAAAGATCGAAGGGCCTGGATGTGATTTTATCTGCATCGCCTTGTTCCGTACGCTGCAAGGAATAGGGGCTGCCATTGATGTCTACTCCATCAAATAGGATCATCCCAATACTAGGGGCATTGATTCCAATAGTCTCAGTGTAAGATGTTCCTGAAAAATCCCATTTTAAGGTATCTAAACCGCCAGAAAAATCATCCCAAAATGGAATTGTATTGTCAGAATTGATCCGTTCAGTTGGAGATGACTTAGTCTTCTTAATTGTCTGGTTAGGAATAGGGATTAATTCCACGAATTGTGCGAATCCCTCAAATGAGGTGAGTAGGGAGAAGATTATCCCCAGAATTCGAACAAGGTGGAATCGTTTTTTCATTTTTTAGAAGTTGGACTTCGATATCCAGATTTCAATTGGCTCTCCGGTTTTTACCTGCATTCCGGATTCGGGAGATTGTCTGAAAACTTTGCCCGGAGCGACCGAGTCATTCTCTTGGATATGTTTTTCACCAATTCTGAGGCTTGAACCTAAGATTAAAAATTCTGCTTCAACCTCATCCATGCCAACCAAACTTGGAACCATTAAAATCTGATTGCCAAGACCATCACCTACATAAAGATCGATTCGTGACCCTTTAGGGATTTCAGCACCTTCTTTAATCTCGATACCTTGGTAGCGCTGACCCAATACTACGTTGATTCCAATATCTGGGATATAGATGATTTCACCACGCTCAAGCCCCATATTGGAAAGAATTTCCTGTGCATTTTTGAGTGGATTATTGATCAGGTTTGGCATCTTGAGCATCGGTGCATTTCTAGCATTCAATGTCAAATAGACTCGCCTTCCACTTTTCACTTGACTTGATGCCTCTGGAATTTGCTTTAAAATAGCTAGCGGACGTTCCTCAGAGCTAAAACTTGAGTCCACTGAAACTTGATATTGTAAGTCTGAACTCTCTAAAATCTTGATGCCTTCATCAAAAGTATAACCGGATAAATCTGGTACTGATACAGTCTCCCCATGGTTGGTGTACATGGGAAGGTAGATTTTCAAAAAGAGATAACCCAGGAAAAGCGATAATCCTGATAAAATGAGGATTGTTATTAATATTTTTTTCAAAGCCTGCGGGAATGAATTAGTACACTATAATAAGCTAAAGATAAGGTGGAATTTGAATCCTACCAATGTAGAACGTTCCAAAACTTGATTAATTGGAAACTCAAAAAATAAGCCGAAGTGGATTTCTTCGGCTTATTTTAAATTAATTAATAATTAATCTTCGAGTTTCTCTAACGGAGTTACTTGTTATTTTGACTATAAAGACTCCTTTAGAAAAAAGCCGAGTGCTGAAGGAATAGGTTTGGTTTAAGGTATTGGGATATTCTATTTCTTGAACCAAGGTGCCTGCACTTGAAATAACTTGAATGGTAACATTTTCTATTCTTGGAAGATTAAATGCAAGATTGAAAATATCGATAGCAGGATTAGGGTAGAGGATAGTCATTCCTTCTCCAGGGATTACAGGATTAGGGTTTGCGCTTAGAAAGAGCTCTATGTTATCTAGGTACAAAGGAGAATCTCCAATAGCTCCACCTTCTAGTACAAAAGCTAAGCGAACTTCATTTTTTCCAGAACCCGCAAAATCAGTTAGGTTAATATACTTCCGAACGTAATCATTGGCACTAGTTGGATTAGCCTCACCTACTGAAACTGAAGAAAGTGCAGCTCCGGTCGCAGACCAGATTTCTTGATAAGTTTCTCCTGCATCATCACTTGCGAGCACT
This sequence comes from Algoriphagus sp., assembly GCA_017858365.1. Lineage (GTDB taxonomy): Bacteria > Bacteroidota > Bacteroidia > Cytophagales > Cyclobacteriaceae > Algoriphagus. Next base: position 2,832 of record JAFMBQ010000170.1, read on the forward strand.
TTTAATTTTGTGGAAGGCGAAATTTCGCCGATCGCATAATCAAAGAATAAGCTTGCCTGCGAACTTACGGTTAGATCGAAAATAGGAGTCCCCAGCCAATAGGATTCACCTGAGGCAGAGGTTCGCACAGTAGCGATGTTGTTCGGCCCGTTGCCTGAGGATGATGAAGTGATGCTCCAAGCCTTAGAATTTGTCTGGGGATTGATGGTCACCCATGGGTCAATGTTTGATGAGTTGTTGAAGTTTTGTCTCCAAGGTACTGTAGTAGTAATTCTATTTTCTAATGCATAGCCTGTATAGCTATCTGAATTGCCAGGGTTCTGATCAAAATTTGGTTGGAATACTCGGAATTCTAATTTATTAATTCCTTCTGTAGTGGTATTTTGACCTGTTAAATTGAATGATTCTCCACCTGGTACTGCTTCCCCACTTGCGATAAAAGTTTGAGCGGAAGCGCCATTGGTAATTTTAGAAAACAAGAATTTTGAAACAGGTAAGTTGCCTGTATTTTCAATCCTTACTATTTCACTCTCATGAGTTCCATCAGATATGGGGGATGGTTTCACGAGATCGAGGATTTTTAAGCCATACTTGAATTCCTCTGTTGGAAGGATTCGAATATTTTTGATATATATATTATTCCCAAAACTGTTTTCATTAATGATTGCGATTCGTACAGAACCTAGATCTGCAAACGAGGCTAGGTTAACCACTTCAGTCCTAAATTGGCTATTTTCAGTTGGGATAAACTCATCTAAAGTGGGCGGAGATGTTTCTAGGTTTTGTCCACTTTTTGAATAAGTGGAATTAGCTAAATCAAACGTGTTTCCGCAATCTTGAGAAACTGCAACCCATAGTCTGTCTTGAAAACCTTGTTGACTATAGGGTCCATGCGCCACCTCAAATACCAATTGGGCATTTGGAAACTGGCTTAGATTTAGAATTGGGGAAATGAAATAATCTAATTGCCCAGGCGCTTCATATTCGTAATTCCGAAGAAAGATCAAGTCTTGATTCTGCCCTGAAATTTTTAGGTTGGTTCTTTCCCAAGTGAATCCACTATCTGGATTATCGATTGTCCATGGAGAAGGGAAGTCAGTAAAGCTAAAAGCAAAAGGCAGGGAAATCGCATTTTGCAATGCTGGATTAGATTTCCGGGTATTGTTATCTCCATTTTGATCTACTTGATCATTTGCTTCTGTGATTCGGAATTCCGCTTCATTGTTGGACGCACTCAGATTGAATGAATTGAAAGTTATAACTGTCTTATTTCCTGTGGTCAAGTTGAATGTTGCTCTTTTGCTTTCCAATAAGACTCCATTTAATCTCAATTCAACTCTTCCTGAGGTTAACGTATTCTTACCTGCATTTAGGACTTCAATACTCGGATTGATTGTAGGGGAGCAAGCGAAGCTTTGAGGTTCGATTATTCTTGAAATAGCCAAGTCTAGCTCTTTAAGAACAGGAGCTACTGTCGCTCTGTTGTTTACCAAAGTGACTCTTCGTGGACTATTGGCAAGGACTACATTGAACCGTTCAATTTGACCTTTGGTAAAGATATTCATGCACGCATCAGGAGTATAATCCATATAATTTTGGATCATATTGTTCGTACCACAGCTAACTCTTGAAATAGTGGCATTACAAACATTATTTGAGTTGTCTTGTAATGGGGTGTCATTTACAAAGTCATCCACTCCGCATCCACCATCTCCCCAAATATGTCTTAGTCCAAAATAGTGACCTACTTCATGGGTGGCGGTACGTCCTAGGGATGCAGAAATGGCAGTTCCTCCAGTTCCAAAAAATCTATAATCAATCGTTACTCCGTCGGTAATCACTGATGTTGGTGGAAAATTTAATCCAGGAAGATCAGAAATAGGGAAGGATGCATAGCCAATAAATGGTTGCGTCAAAGGCACTACCCATATATTCAAGTAAGTGGAAGGATCCCATTGTGACAATTGACCAATTAGTGTGGCGTCATCAGGCGAGTAGCTAGCATTTGGGCCTTGAATTCTAACAATACCGTTAGTAGGTAAGCCCGAAGGGTCTTGTTTTGCTAAGACAAATTCAATGTTGGCATCACCCGCTACTGGTAGAAACTCGGCAGGGGTAAGGCTTGCATCTGCGTTTAACCTCCTAAAATCTTCATTAAGAATTCTGATCTGAGCTTCAATTTGGTTCAAAGGTACATTTGTGCCAGATCCTATTCCTTGGCCATTATGGATCACATGTACTACAACGGGGATTAATCTTAGCTCTTCATTCGTTTTGAATAAAATCTGCGGTTGATTTTTTGTGGCCTCAATTTTCTGATCAATCCAAGATTCGAAAAAGGATTTGGACCCAAAATATCCCATATCCTTTTCAAGCTTTAATTCAAGGATACTATGGCCGCACTTTTCCGCATGGTCCTGGGATTTGTTATTGCCAAGATTCCCAGTTATCGAAACAGTTTGGAATTGCTGGGTAAAAGCTTGATTTGCAAAAAGATTTACTCCGATTAAGAGTATTGCGGCTTTATAAAAAAGACCAGACCATTTATTCATCAACAGATAGTATTAGGCTTCTGTAAGGTTAACAGCTTCCACTCGGACAATTTCTGGAATGGCACGCATAATAGCTTCTTCTACTCCAGCTTTAAGGGTCATGGTGGACATCGGACAAGACCCGCAATTCCCCATCATTTCTATTTTCAATACCTTGTCTTCGGTCAATTCAACTATTCGCACATTTCCCCCATCTGCTTCTAAGTAAGGTCTGATGGTATCTAAAGCAAATTCTATTTGTTCTCGTAGTTCTTGTGTCATTAGTATTATGATTTTATCTCTACTACTTCTGTTTTGACTTGACCTGCATTTCTTATTGCAACTTGACTTGCTACAGCTTGTGCTAATCCCATATAAGCATCTTGGGTCAATCCTGGTTTCATTACTGCTGGAAACCCTGTGTCTCCGCTCTCTCGGATGCTCTGGATGATTGGTACTTCCCCTAAGAAAGGAACTTGGTATTTTTCAGCCAATTTTCTACCTCCTTCTTTTCCAAACAGGTAGTATTTATTTTCGGGTAATTCTTCCGGTGTAAAATAAGCCATATTTTCAATAACACCTAAGATAGGTACATTAATTTGTGGCTGTCTAAACATCGATAATGCCTTATTGGCATCTGCCAGGGCAACTTTCTGAGGAGTTGTGACGATAACCGCACCAGTTACCGGAAGGGTTTGTACCATTGTGAGGTGAATGTCGGATGTTCCCGGAGGCAAGTCGATGAGTAAATAATCTAATTCACCCCATTCGACATCTGAAATAAATTGCCTTAGAGCCGAACTGGCCATAGGACCTCTCCATACTACAGCACTGTCGGTGGGAGTAAGAAAACCAATTGACATCAGTTTTACTCCGTATTGTGAAATCGGAATGATTGTGTTCTTTTCCCCAACTTTTTTTACTGCAGGTTGCTCGCCTTCTACATTAAACATAGTAGGTACTGAGGGACCTGAAATGTCTGCGTCGATCAAACCAACTTTAGCTCCTAATTGTGCAAGTGCTACAGCAAGATTTACCGCAGTAGTAGATTTACCTACTCCTCCTTTACCAGAGGCAATGGCGATGATATTTTTTACTTCTGGGAGAATAGGGGTGGCATTCCGAATCGTGGTCACCTCTGAGGTCATATTCAAATTCCACTTGATATCCTTGCCAAAATCTTTCACTAATTCTTCCAAACAGTTGTTCTTAATGACTTCCTTCAAGGGACAAGCAGGAGTGGTAAGAACCACATTGAAGCTTACGGAATTGCCATTTATTTCAATTTTTTGAATCATTCCAAGTGTGACTAAGTCCTTTTTTAGGTCTGGGTCTTGTACTCGGGAAAGTGTTTTTAGGATTGCCTCCTCAGATAATGACATGGGTAATTGTTGAATTTTTTTGCAATTTAGACCTTCTCACTTGCTTTAAAAAACAGGAAGTAAGGTTTGTTGGGTAAACTTCGTGCTAGTAAGAATAGTTCTGATTTTTTACTTAAGATTAATTCTCTGAGCCATTAACTTTGCATTACTTTAGAAATTATGGGGATTAGTAAGCTTACAGCAGACAAGGTTAAAGAACGTATGGACATCGAAGAGGTGATCGGTGACTACGTTTCGTTGAAAAGAAAGGGCCAAAATCTTTGGGCCAACTGTCCCTTTCATGGTGAAAAAACCCCCTCTTTTTCCCTTTCTCCTGCAAAACAAATCTATAAATGCTTCGGCTGTGGAAAGGCAGGAGACCCGATCCAGTTTGTAATGGACATCGAGGGAATCGGTTTCCAAGAAGCTATCCGACATATCGCAAACAAATATGGAATAGAGGTAGAAGAGGATCAAGACCGAACACCAGAGCAAGATCAAGCCCAGAGTGAGCGTGAAAGTATCTACATCGCATTGGGATTTGCCAGAGATTTTTTCGTAAAAAACCTTCAATCTGAGGAAGGAAGATCGATAGGACTCAGTTATTTCAAAGAGCGAGGTTTCTCACCAGCCATTCTTGAAAAATTTGATTTGGGCTATGCCTTGGACGGCTGGGATCATTTGTTGAAAGCAGCTAAATCCGCTGGTTTTCAAGAGGATGTTTTGCTGAAGGCTGGTCTGATTCTTCAGAAGGAAAATGATACAAGCCGAGTTTATGACCGTTTTCGAGGTCGTGTCACATTCACGATTCATAATATCGGCGGAAAGCCAATAGGATTCGGGGCAAGAATTCTCACAAAAGATAAAACTCAGCCGAAATACATTAATTCCCCCGAAACACCTGTTTATCACAAAAGTGATGTGCTCTACGGGATGTTTCAAGCCAAGAAGGCGATTCGAGATAAAGACAACTGTTTTTTAGTCGAAGGCTACACAGATGTAGTCTCCATGCATTTGTCAGGGATAGAAAATGTGGTGGCTTCATCAGGGACTTCCTTGACAGATGGACAAATCAAGCTCATCAAGCGATTTACCAATCAAGTTACTGTCCTCTATGATGGGGATGCTGCCGGTATTAAAGCATCACTTCGTGGAATTGACTTGTTGCTTGAAGGCGGACTAAATGTAAAAGCTGTAGTTTTTCCAGAAGGGGAAGATCCGGACAGCTATTCTAGAAAAGTTGGGACTCAATCATTTCAAACCTACTTGGATGAAAACTCTCGTGATTTTATCGGGTTTAAAATTGGATTGTACCAAGATGAGTTTCAGCGAAATCCGATTCGCAAGGCAGAAGTGATCCGTGAGATTGTCCAAAGTATTGGGAAAATACCTGATCCTATCATCCGATCTGTTTATGCAAAAGAAGCTTCTGGCCTACTGGAGATCGAGGAAGAAATCATCCATGCAGAGCTTAACAAGTCTCTGCTGAAAACCCAAAAAGAAGCTTACAATAAGCAGCAGCAAGAAGCTGAAGTAGAGGAGGCTATCCAAGAATTAATTCCTGCAGAGTCAGGTATTACTGTTGCCGAAATTCTTAAAATTCAAGAGCGGGAAATGATTCGTCTATTACTCAATTATGGATTACAGATTTTGGCAGATCAAGAGATATCACTTTCCAATTATTTATTGGCGGAGGTGGAGGACTTAGAAATGAGTACACCTCTTTATACAAAGATTTTAAAAATTTATAGAGAGGCACTAGTCAAAGGAGAAGTGCCTTCGGTCGATTACTTCATTGGATTTGGGGATAATGAAATTCAAAAAGAGGTAATAGACTTGGTGACCATGAGACATGAGGTTTCTGTTCATTGGGAGGATAAGCACAAGATCATTATCAATAAAGAATCAGATGACTTGTCCATCACAGGCTATAAAAGCATTCTTCGCCTTAAGAAGAAAATGGTCAGCAAGATGATGGATGAAGCAAAAATGAAATTAAAGCATGCCGAGCAAGAACGACAGACTGAGGATAAAATCATAGGTTTTCAAGAGCTTTATTTCGAATTAAAAAAAGTGCAGTTAGAAATTGATCG
>JAFMBQ010000171.1 GCA_017858365.1 Algoriphagus sp.
TCAACTGAGCCTGTTGTAGCGTCCAATACGTCGTTCTCAACGATTTCCAAAGCTCTTCCAACTTCACGAACCTCATCTTTGAATAGTGTATTCAATGGCTCAACTACCGAAAGCTTCATAAAGTCTGGCAAGCCACCCACATTGTGGTGGGATTTGATGGTCGCCGAAGGACCCTTCACAGAAATAGACTCGATCACATCAGGATAAATTGTCCCTTGACCAAGCCATTTCACTCCCTCAATTTTATGTGCCTCGTCATCAAAAACTTCGATAAAAGCTTTACCGATTGCTTTCCGTTTTGATTCTGGCTCGGAAAGTCCCGCTAAAGCATCATAAAACTTCTGCTTGGCATCGACTCCAATTACATTCAAGCCCATGTGCTTGTATGAATCAAGCACTTCCTCATATTCATTTTTGCGAAGCAAACCATTATCAACAAATACGCAGGTCAACTGATCACCAATAGCTCGGTGGATCAAGGTGGCTGCTACGGAGGAATCTACCCCTCCAGAAAGACCCATTACCACTTTGTCAGATCCGATTTTAGCTTTCAAATCTGCTATTGAAGCATCTATAAATACGTCTGATGTCCAATCCTGAGTACAGCCACAGATATTAACCACAAAGTTTCGAAGGAGATTTTTGCCTTCGCTTGAATGCGTCACCTCAGGGTGAAACTGTATTCCGTAAGTTTCTTCTTCTTTTATTTTAAAAGCTGCAACACGAACACTCGAAGTACTTGCAATCACTTCGAAATTATCGGGTAAATCCTTGATGGTATCGCCATGAGACATCCACACTTGAGAGCCATGACTCATTTCTTTCAACAAGTCGTAATGCGTATCGATGTGGGAAAGGTTAGCTCGTCCGTACTCACGAATTTCTGAAGGAAGCACTTCTCCCCCATACTTTTGCGCAAGCAGTTGTGAACCATAGCATACACCTAAAAGGGGAAGCTTGCCTCGGAAAACATCCAAGTCCAAATCTGGAGAACCTGCATCACGAACGGAGCAAGGAGAACCTGAAAGGATCACTCCTTTGATGTCGGAAGTGATTTCTGGGACTTTATTATACGGGTGGATTTCGCAATAAACATTCAGTTCTCGGACTCTTCTAGCGATGAGTTGGGTGTACTGAGAACCGAAATCGAGGATCAAGATTTGTTCTGCCATGCGCAAAGGTAATCAGGTCAGGGAAATTGCCGAAACGATCTGAAAAAATAACCAAAGATTGTTTGGAGAGGAGATTGAGAGATTAGAGATTAAGAGATTAGAGATTGAGAGATTAGGAGATTAGGAGATTACCTTAACACTTGTCCGTGCCTCCATGTGTGTCCCACCTTAGGGATTGAGATCCTATTACCGTTACTTTGTGGCCCTTTGTGAAACCTCTGCGACCTTTGTGATAAAAAAAAATGATCACCCAAATCAATTGCTTCTGAAATCTAAAAATCGTAACTATAGAATCACTCCATTCATGAAAAAAAGTATTTTTCTAGTTCTGCTATCTGTTTTCTCATTTAATCTAGGCTTTGCCCAAAGCTCTCTCGATCAAACTCTCAATCCTTATTTTGAGTTGGTCCGTCCAAACTATTCGGGGGATTTAGCCTATGAGACGGTAGCTTTTGTGGAAAAATATTGGCGAGTAGCGGGGAATACCGGATTCAATGAGACAGTTTTTCGAATTGCCGAAAAACTAGAAAAAGCTGGCTATGTCTTGGAAGAAAGCGCCAAGCAAGATTCTAGATTTACCTATCGAATCGAGAAGCGAACTATGGATCGGCCAACATGGGAACCTGTTGATGCAAGCCTTACTATATCTGGGGAAAATAAGCCGCTATTGGAATTTGCAACCAATCGCAGTATGATCTACCAATATGCTTCCTCCACTCCTAAGAATGGAATTCAAGCAGAAGTGATTTACATTTCGAAGAAAGAAGACTTAGCTAAACTTGAGCTAAGAGGCAAGATTATTTTTTCAGATCGGGTAAGCTATAGAACCCTTGAATCGGGAGTCTCGGATCATGGAGCTTTAGGAATAATGACCTATGATAATCCTGACTATTTGCAGCCAGAAAAGAACCAAACCTCCATCCAATTTCGAAGTCTGAACTATGAGGAAGGAAAAGAAAATTGGGCGATTGCCCTGTCTTTTGGGGCGAAAGAAAAACTGAAAGCCGCTCTCGCAAAAGGCAAGGTTGAAGTCAACGTAAAGATCGAAACTAAGATCTATGATTCCGAAGAACTTACGGTCGTGGCCAATGTAAAAGGAAGTCAATTGCCTATGGAAAGCCTAGTTTTATCTGCTCATATCCAAGAACCCGGAGCGAATGACAATGCAACTGGTGTTGGAGCTCAATTGGAAATGGCAACACTGACAGCTGATTTAATCCAAAATGGAAAATTAGACCTAGATCGAACCCTCACTTTCCTTTGGGGCGATGAGATCATATCGACAAGACGCTATATCCAAGAAAAAGAAAAGCGGGAAGCAGCTATCAAATGGGGGATTTCGCTAGACATGGTGGGAGAAAATACTAACGTCACCGGAGGAACTTTCCTCATCGAAAAGATGCCTGACCCAAGTGCGATTTGGACGCGTGGAAATGATAAGCATACCGAATGGGGTGGCAGTGTAATGAGTGTTGAGGAAATGAAGCCTCATTACCTCAATGACTTTATTCTAACTGTATTTCAGAATCAAGGGCGATATGCGAATTGGGTGGTGGAAACTAATCCCTTTGAAGGAGGAAGTGATCATACACCATTTTTGAATGCGAATATTCCAGGACTTTTGCTTTGGCATTTTACGGATCAGTTTTACCATACTGACAATGACCGATTGGATAAAGTCTCCCAAGAAACACTAAAAAATGTAGCCACAGGAGCATTGGTTAGTGCTTATACTTTGCTAAATGCTGATGCGAATTCTGCTGAGCAAATGATTGGAATGCTTCTTGAAAAAGCTTCAAATCGACTTATGATAGAGATCGGACTTAGCAAAAAGGCTATTGCAGCGGGAGGATCTAAAGAAAATGAGCAAATAATCTTGGATACTTGGATCGACTATTATGAAAAGTCACTGGATACGATCAAGGATTTGGTGCCAGCCGATGATGCTGAAATTTCAAAAAAGATAACAAAGGCCAAAACAGCAATTAAAGCGCAAGCGATCCCGTTCCAGTTATAATATATTTTATTATTTCGGCGGCTCAATTGAGTTTGAAAATTGAGCATTATCCATTTTAAATCCCAAAAGCTCACTTCAGCTAATCTTATCCAAAGCTGAAATCTTTTAGGGCTCAATTCTTTGGCAAATACTTTTCTGGGATTGGACTTTCTTCGGATTCCTGCATCCAGTAGATATTAATAATCCACCATCTTTTGCCATCGTTCAGCAGTTGAATACTGTTAATTCCCCTCGCAAATGGCGTATCCATTGATTCATTATTGTAGGAATTATAGGTGCTGAATACATGGGTAATAGCACCAAATGTGTCTGCCGTTCTATGGCTTTCTTTCTCAAAGAAACCGGTGTCAACCAACATTTTTCCAGCTCTGGAAATGTACGCTTCTGGTGTCAAAAAAGTAGTTCCGATTACACCAGCTTAGTTTTTACCAGAAGGGATCAGCTTGGCATCTGGATGGAATAGATATTTGAATAACTCCCAATCTCTTGCTTGACCTTTTTCTCCAGAAATCACTCCGTACAATGTTTCTATTGTGCTATCAAGCGTCTGAACCTTGCTTAGGTATTTGGCATCCGTGGATTGCGCATTTACGGTCATCGAAATGGCAAAGAAGGTGATTGCTAGAATTGCTGCCTTTTTCATGTGTTTATAATTAAAATTTCTTAGTTCATCCTGAATAGGATCTCGAGGGGTTTATAATCATCCCCCTGTGTGTCGGCCGCTCGTCATGGGTATTTCATATGTTTATAGTTTGTTTTTTAATGGCCACATGGAATCTTCATAAGGCATATAATCATCCTAGTGTGTGTAAATTACGACACGCTCGATTTCATAAGATTTGATTTGAAATTTATGGGGAGACTTCACTTTTCTTAAGTAGAAAATTGAAAGCCTCTTAAGAAATGGTCAACATTAGGCAATCCCCACCTCTTCATCCATCATCGGTCTATGGTCGATTAAAGTAAAGACATTAAGCTTCTGACTTCATCCTGAATAATGATGATTTCTAAATCATCTACCAGCTTCCGCCACCGCCTCCACCAAATCCACCTCCGGATGATCCGCCTCCACCCGAACCTCCAGAACTGGAAGGAGAACTCACCATAGTGGATTGGGTGGACTTGATCGAATTATTAAAGGATTTGGAGAAATGATTCATTGACATCATCCTTCCTGAAGTAGAATAGTACCAAGTTGGTGGCTGTATATTTAGAGCATCGAATTTCTTTGCCCATTTGTCAAACATGCCAAAAGCCAAGGCATAGCTCATCGTGGACTCGAAATAGGATGGGTCTTCCTTGAGTAGCATTTTGAGTTTGTTCTCCTCAGCGACTTTGATGAATTGTTTGAACCCTTTCAGTTCAGATACGATGGCAGTTCCTTCTTTATTCTTTTTGATCAAAAACTGACTCATGATCATCAAGAAAAGCAGCGAAACTCCGACAGCAATTGCGGCTATTATTCCCCAGAAAAATAGAAATAAGGGCGTAAGAATTAAAATCAGAATTACTAATCCGACAAGTGTAAAATTTTTGATTCTGCGAGACTTATTCACATAGTAAATCTGCGCGGCGGCTTTTAAGTCACCACTTGCGGTACTCATCGTGGTATAAAACTTCTCTTTGAGACTACTGACTAGCACTTCTGTTGTGCTGGCAAATAGACCATTGAAAAGTTGGCGCTGATATAAAGGAGCATCAGCTTCAAGATCTTTCAATTTGTTTAGCCTTGTGTCATCCTTGGCAAGCCAACCCTTTTCATCTATCTCCTCAATAGTCAGATAGCCATTGGAGGCCCAGAAGGGAATTAGCGAAATCAAATCTGCTGTATCACCAGTATCATCAATCAAGTAACCCACCATAGCCGGATCCATACCTTTTGGCGGATAGTAACTCGTCGTAGTGGTGACATGATCGTCTTTGCCATGCTTTTTCCAGATCGCATGAAATGCAATATAGACTAAGGTCAAAATGATTATCCATCCATAATTTGTCCAGAACGGCCAGAAGGGTTTGATCTCTTTAATGCTTCCCAAAGGCAATTTCAACAGTACTGTCACCGCTTCGCCGCCAGAAGAAACTACATCAGATTTGCTGGTGCCCGAAAAAGCACCATTAGAATAACTCGTTAAGAAATCTGGGGTGGGAATAGCTGAGCCTACCGTTCCGGAATACAAAAAGTAATCTCCCTCATCCAGCGTGACTCCATTTGGTAAATGAACTTTGAAATCAATTTTATTGAAAAGAGCATTCCAATCACTAGGCTTGATATTCCAATAGAATTGTATGGCTTCTTTTTCGTGGAGAAAAGCGTTCTCTACTCTATATCTGATTTCGTACAGCTGTGGGCCTTCCAAAGTCACATCGCCATCACCGATTTTGATCTGCAGATTATCGGTCATTTTCTGCCCAAATGCTGAGGGAGCATCAAACTTATAGCCTGGAACTTCAATATTGCTTAGTTTGATCTTACGGGTTTCTTGCTTGTCTTCTTCATTCAACAAATTGTAGGAAGTTTGAATACTTCGAAAGATCCCATGTTTTGGAGCTTCAAAATTGAGATTGTATTTCTCAACTACATCAAAATAACCTTCCTCATGAATCGTAATGTCCACTGCATAGGAAGTGACTGTGAAATCTTGAGCGTGAACTGTTAACTGCCCAAAAAATAACAGAAATAGAAAAGTGAATTTTTTCATACTATTGCTCATTTACCTACAAAGCTTAACTGAAGAATTGTAAGGATAATTGTTCTCTAATTAAGAAATGGGTGTTCTTACTTTCTGAAAATATATTGACAAAAGCATCATAGAAAAAGCTCCAATCTAGATTTTAGCCTACTTCGGTCACCGGTCTTCTGACCTCCGTCCGGTATAGCAAAGAAATTCTGGGTACTGGAATCTAAAAAGATAATCAGATCAATTAAAACTCACTTTTACATTCTCTCGGCTTTCTGGCTCAGCTTCGAAATAGTCAAAATGTTGGTAATTGAACATACCCGCTACCATCACTGCTGGAAAACTTTCTCCATAGGTATTGTTTTCGCGAACAGTGCCATTGTAATAGCGTCTTGACCGCTCTAGATTTTCTTCTATTTCATTCAATTTATCCTGAAGTTGAAGAAAGTTAGTATTGGCTTTCAGATCGGGATATGCTTCGCTCAATGCAAAAATGCTTCTCAGTGTTTTTTGGAGCTGATTCTCTGCTTGGATCTGTTTGTTGATGTCATCAGAAGGTACAGCCATCGCAGCATTTCTAGCTTGGATTACAGCTTCAAGAGTTTCTTTTTCATGGCTGGCATAGCCTTTTACAGTTTCCACAAGATTAGGAATAAGGTCATAGCGTCGCTTAAGAGCCACATCTATATTACTCCAGCCATCTTTTACCGTATTTTTGTTTTTTACAAATTTGTTGAAAATGCCAATTAGAATAATGCTGAGAAACAAAATGATTCCAGCAATAATGAGAAGTACTACCATAATGGGTTGGGTTTAAAATGAATTAGGACAGAGATATCAAAAAAGTAAATTGAGTTACAGTCTTTTCGTATTCCAATGATTTTACAGTTTCAAAATACCAACTTTTATTGAAAACTCAAGAATATCGGCACATCCAAATCTAGAAAACAAAGCCTCTACCCGAAGATTATTAAATTACCCTTTCAATAAGCACGCTATCCGATCTTGAAATGAAGTCACTCCACTTAATACTAATTTCTTTTGTTCTTTTTGCATTTCAGCCTAAGGAGAACACATCTGATTATCTGAATGATCTGAAAATCGAATTTCAGAAAAAATGGCCTGAAAACAGGACGATCAACTTGGTTTTTCATGGTCATTCTGTACCTGCTGGCTATTTCAAAACCCCAATTGTAAATACCCTCGAATCCTATCCTTACCTAGTATTAAAGGAGCTAAAAGCACAATATCCATACGCTGTGATTAACATCATCAATACCTCGATTGGTGGCGAAGATTCTAAAAGTGGAGCGCAGCGATTCAAATCAGATGTCCTAATTCATAAACCTGATGTACTCTTTATCGACTATGCCTTGAATGACAGAAGACTTGGAATTGATAGCGCAAAAGTTGAATGGGAATCAATGATCCAAATGGCCTTGGAAGCGGATATAAAAATCATTCTTTTAACTCCTTCACCCGATCAGAAAATAGATTTAAAAGAGGATGATTCCATTTTAGATCAGCATGCAAATCAAATTCGTGCCTTATCAGAAAAATACGAGGTCGGCCTTGCTGATAGCTACGCCTTGTTCAAAAATGAAGTGATCTCCGGAGGCGAACTTCTCTCTTTAATGTCTCAAGGAAATCATCCGAATGAAAATGGACATGCACTAATTGCCAAAGGGATTTTGGAGTATTTCAAGTAGTATTTAATAGGTTGTACCTATGACCCCGACTAGGGTTCTATGGCTTATTTTGATTTCAAATTATCCACCTACAAACCCCGTAAATTGTAATGGATTAAGTAATGCTTTTATTAGAATTTCAGACAGCATTCCGTTTAATCTCCCTAATTACTTAACCCAAAAGCCCTTTTGGGATTATCTATCAAAAGCATTTTCCAATCTTCCTTGGTAAATGCTTTAGCATCCAAGTCAGGAATCAAATCAGTAAAGATTGCAGTGAAGGGCTGAAAATCTCCGCCATTCAATTCGCCAGGTTTGTACCAGCCTGCATCATGGGAGATTAATACCTGATTGAGAAATCCATTTTTCTTTGCAAAAAGTAATCGATCCACATAGGAATCTACTTCCCAGCCTATTCCATCCCAAGAGATCCAAACACCCAAGTCAGCTGCTTTCTTGAAATTCTGAAAATCAGTTTCTACCTGCGCATGAACCCATACAAAAGCAGAAGGATCAACTCCCAATTCTTGCAAAATCGCAACTTCCTGCTCGGCGGCAAACCAAGCTCCAGTATGCGAAGCGATCCGAAGTCCGGTTTTCTGAAAAGTTAGTCCTGCGGCCCGGACTAGCTTTGCATCTACTTCTCGAAGAGGAGTTTCTACATTGACAGAAATCTTGATAAAACCCGGTTGGATTTTGGAGTCTCCAATTCCATTTTCAAATTCAGCGATCCAACGAGCAGCAAGCTGCTCAGCAGATTCAGAAAAAGCGTATTCAGGCAAGTATCTCCCATCCACTGCACCATAGAAGCCGGTATTAGTGACTAGCTGAATTCCTGATTTTTCACTTAGAAGTCTCAAGAGTTCGGGATCCTTCCCAAGAAAAGATGGCGTGCAATCCAGTATCGTTTTCACTCCGAATCTTCTAACCTCAAGAAGGTAAGGGAGAACTTTAGCAATCACCGAATCTCGATCATAACGATCAGTAGACACCGAATCCGCACCGATAAAATCCACCAGCATATGCTCATGAATCAGTGTCAAACCCATGGAATCAATCGGATGAGCTCCCGAAACAGAATTAAAATAAGCTTGGGGCTTCTCGGCTTTTGGCTGACTGCAAGAAAAAAGCAATCCAAAAAAGAGAAGGTAAAGAAGGGTTCTAGTCATGGGGGAAAGGGAATTCTTCCTTCAAGATATTGGAAATGGGGAAGAAAATCGAATTTTGAAATCAGTTAAGCGCT
>JAFMBQ010000172.1 GCA_017858365.1 Algoriphagus sp.
CAAATTCATTCTTTAGCTTTGCTACTGCGCCCAACTCTGTAGTACAAACTGGTGTATAATCTCCTGGGTGAGAAAAAAGAATCCCCCAACTATCTCCCAAATACTCGTAAAAATCAAGTTTGCCCATTGAGGTGTCTGCCTGAAAGTTTGGAGCTAAATCGCCCAGTCGTAATGTCATGATTAGTAAATTTAAAATTTATAAAATAAGTACCCTGGTATACGATGCCCTGTGCAAAACGATGCCTTTTTCCAAGATTTAGTAAATTTTTTTATACGAAAATAGTTATAAAAGCTAGGTTTATTTTCTGTTTGGTTAATCAAGTCAATTATGTTTTATTAGCGGATCACCTCTTAAAAGCTATTCCCAGATTGATATTATGAATAAAACCGCATTGATAGTTTTTCAGAAAAATGAAATTCTAGGAAAGGTGAAAACTAGATTGGCATCAACTGTCGGTCATGATGAGGCTCTTAAAATCTACCAAATTTTGATTGCCCATACACATCGGGTGATCCAATCTATAGTTGTTGATACGTATATATTTTTCTCTGATTATATTCCTAAGAACTATGAAATCCAAGCTTCAAGCTTTTATTTTCAAGTGCAAAATGGAAAAGACCTTGGAGATCGGATGAAGAATGCATTTGAATTCTTATTTAGTAAAGGATATGAGCGGGTCTTGATCATTGGAACAGATTGTGCAACTTTGGAATCAACTCATATTCAAAAAGCAATTCAAAAACTCGATTTAGTTGATGTTGTCATCGGTCCAGCGGAGGACGGGGGATATTATTTATTAGGAATGAATAATCTTGTTCCAAGTCTTTTTTCAGACATGAAATGGAGTACAGAAGATGTGTTGAAAGAAACTATTAATAGATTAACTCAAGAAGGTTTATCCTATGATAACATAGAAACACTTTCAGACGTTGATCTTGAGGAGGATTGGGATAAAGTGAAAATGAAATTTAACTAAACCTTTTTTATGAGTAGGCTTTGGCCAAATAACTTATGACAGAAATATCGAAGTGGGAAGATTCAAAAAATTGGATCATTGTGTTGCTCATAGTTATTATCACCAGTTTTCCTTGGACTGATACCCACGCTCAAGTGACCCAAAAATCGTACGAAATTCTACTTGCAGGTTTTCAGATAGGAACCATGGAAGTCGAAGAAAATAAAAAGGAAAGCATCATCGAATACAACCTTGAAAGTCTCGTGAGCTTCTGGTTCTTTGGCAAAGTCAACGTTGAACTCACCATTAAATCAACCTACAAAGATGGGTTGATGATAAAATCCGAATCCAAGTCAATTTCTAATAGAGGATCATTTTATAGTGTCATCAAATGGACTGGAAAATCCTATTTGATAGATTCTCACACCTACAAATTTGATAATAAGGAGTCAATTTCCTTTTTGATTCCTTTCTCTACAGTTAAGTTTTACTTCCAAGAGCCCAAAAATGGGTTAAATATGATCTCCGAAACTTTTGGTTTGGCTAGTAAAATCACAGAAATAGAACCTCATGGTTATCAAATCGAAATCAATGGAAATCAGAATAAATTTTTTTATGAAAATGGGGAAATGGAAAAAGCACTGATGGAAAATCCTATCAAAAACTATGTGATCAAGCGAATAAAATGAGAGAAGCCGATTCTATATCTATCATTATTCCAATCTTAAATGAAGTCGACAACCTTAATCGATTGATTCCTTTCCTAGCTGCTTTAGAAGCAAATGTCATTACCGAGATTTTAGTGGTTGACGGTGGAAGTACAGATAATTCTAGTGCTATTGCATCCGAACATGGAGCAACTGTAATCCAAAGTTCAATTTGCTCCAGGGCTGCTCAATTAAATGCTGGAGCGAAGGTTGCAAAAGGATCGATCCTTTATTTCATCCATGCAGATAGCCTACCGTTAAAAAGTCTAGCAGAAGATATTTTAGGTGCAATAAATAGTGGGTATAGAGCAGGTTGCTTTTCCTATGATTTTGAATCTAGGCATCCGATGTTAAAAATCAATAGTTGGTTTACCCAGTTCAATGGGATATTCTCAGGTGGTGGAGATCAAACGCTTTTTATAAAGCATTCTTTTTTCAAGGAACTTGGCGGTTATGATGAAAAATTTTCCATCATGGAAGATTTTGAGTTTGTAAAGCGGATTAAAAAGGTGACACAATTCAAATTAATTAAAAAGCCGATTAAAGTATCCGACAGGAAATATCAGACTAACAGCTGGCTCACCATACAGTGGGCAAACCTGATTGCAATGATTGCTTTTAGATTGGGCGTAAAACCCGAAAGAATTAAAACTTTATATTACAACAGATTAAAATAAGAGTTAAATCAATTATCAAATAAATGAGTCAAGTTCAAATTAATGGGATCCAACAAGTCGGAATAGGTGTAGAAAATGCATCTGAAGCTTGGGAATGGTATAGAAAAGCATTCAAAATGGATGTTCCTATTTTTCAAGACAGTGCTGAAGCAAAATTAATGACTCGCTATACCGCCGGAAAAGTAGAAAGCCGACATGCTATTTTAGCAATGAATATGCAGGGAGGAGGAGGATTTGAAATTTGGCAGTATACATCTAAAACTCCTCTTGCATCAAAAATTAAGCTTCAGTGGACAGATTTAGGGATTTTAGCAGTAAAAATAAGATGTAAGGATAGCCAAAATACCTATGATCATTTACTATCAATAGGGGCTGATGTCTTAAATAGACCGAGTAAAAACCCGGCTGGAGACAAGCATTTTTATGTAAAAGATCCCTTTGGGAATATTTTCGAATTGGTGGAAAACAAGTCTTGGTTTAGTCAAAACAAAGATTTGACCGGAGGAGTTCTTGGAGTGGTTATGGGTGTGAGCTCCATTGATAAAGTCCTACCAATATATCAGGAACATTTTCAGCAGTCAGATGTCTTAGCTGATTCATCTAAGGTTTGGGAGGATTTCGATTCCTTAGGAGTCCTTGGTCAAGCCTTCAGAAGAGTAATCCTACAAGGATCATCAAAACCAAGCGGGGCTGTAGGCAAGCTGCTTTGTCAAACTCAAATAGAATTGATCGAAACTGATCATACTTCTAGAAGGATGATATTCAAGGATCGTAATTGGGGCGACTTAGGATTTATTCATGTCTGTTTTGACGTGAATGAAATGTGTTTACTGAAACAAAGCTTGAAAGGTATAGGAGTGGAGTTTACTGTAGATAGCGAAAATGAGTTTGACATGGGAAATGCCGCAGGCCGTTTTGCCTACATTGAGGATCCTGATGGTACATTGATTGAAATGGTAGAGACCTATAAAATTCCTATTATGGAAAAAATAGGATGGTATCTCAACTTAAGAAATCGTAAAAGCCATTCCACTCTTCCCAGCTTTATTCTAAAGGCTTTGGCACTCAATCGGGTAAAAGACTAGAGGGAAAAATTATCTAAATAATATTCTTGCCAAATCCACCAAGCGATTTGCATATCCAGCTTCATTGTCATACCAACCAACCAATTTTAACAAATTTCCTTTGGAAGAGGTAAGTGCAGCATCAATAATACAGGAATGGGGATTCCCAATGATATCAATGGAGACAATAGGGTCATTTTCTACTTCCAGGAGACCTTTGAATTTGCCTAGACTTGCTTTGAAAAAAGCTTCATTCACTTGCTCAGCTGAGACAGTTTGTTTTAATTCTACGATTAAATCCGTCAGTGAGCCATCAGGCACTGGCACACGCATGGCAGAAGCTTCGATTTTCCCTGCTAATTCAGGAATAACAATGTCTAAAGCTTTTCCAGCATTCGTAGTAGTTGGGATGATTGAATAAGCTGCAGCTCGAGCTCTTCTCAAATCACGATGAGGGGCATCATGGAGGTTTTGATCATTGGTGTAAGAATGGACCGTTGATGCAAACCCCTTGATAATCCCAAAATTTTCTTCTAGGATATGCACCATTGGTGCTAGACAATTAGTGGTGCATGAAGCATTGGACACAATCCGCTCTTCGCCAGTAAGGATAGTATCATTCACACCCAGCACAATCATTTTGATCGTTTGATCTAGAGAGGGAGCGGATATAATTACTTTTTTCGCTCCAGCTTGAAGATGTTTTTCTGCGCCTGAACGATCCGTAAATCTTCCAGTACATTCTATTACTAAATCAATATCTAATTCCTCCCATGGTAAACGGGTAGGGTCAGAAATTCCGAAAAGTTGAATTTCTTGATCTCCGTAACTTAGAGTATTGGATTCAATTCCAATTTTCTGAGCTGCTTTGCCATGGATAGAATCATATTTTAATAAATGTGCAATTGCATTAGTCTCGGCTAAATCATTGATGGCAACCAAGTTAAACCCCACCTTTTCTAAAATTAATTTAGCAGTATATCTGCCAATTCTCCCAAAGCCATTTATGGCTACCCTAATTTCTTTTCCTTGAAACATTCCTTTGATCTAATTCTCCATCAAAAGTAGCTTTTTCATTACTATTCCCCTCGAAGTAAAATTTTATTCCTTTGGGTCAATCGATTAAATGTTAAACCAAATAAATTTTTGTGGCTGAATTGGTATTATAATCTTAAGCCTCTATATTTGCACAACCTTACGGAAAAGCATGCTTTTCGGGTTTGTAATGGTCGATTCGTCTAGGGGTTAGGACGTATCCCTTTCACGGATAAAACACGGGTTCGATTCCCGTATCGACTACATAATTCTAACTTAGAATTTATATTATTTTTGTTTTATGGTTGTTAGTGGTTAAAGTTTACAAAATCCCGATCTCTGGTCGGGATTTTTGTTTTTTTAGCCAGCATTTTACAAATGGTATTTACAACTTTTTGATTTTAATTACCTTAAGGCTTGATTTCAACTTTCAAACCCTATGACCCAATTAAAATACCCCATTAAACTCAGTGCATCTCTTTTTTTTGTAGGTCTTCTAGCTTTCTCTTGCCAAGAAAATAAGACAGACCTACGGATCAAATCTTTAGATCAAGAAACTGTTAATGCTCAGGTTAAAACTATTGAAGCATCTGTTTCTCCTGTTTTATCAGAAGGATTAAAACTGTCAATTTGGGCAGTTGACTCACTAGTTTATGATCCGATTTCGATCCAAATGACAGATCAAGGTGAGCTCATTTATTCCCGTACAAATCGACAAAAGGACTCTGAATTTGATATCAGAGGACATCAAGATTGGGAAATACGATCAATTTCTCTTCAAAATATTGAAGAAAAGCGCGCATTCTTGCATGCTGAACTTTCCCCTGAGCGATCTTCCGAAAATGCTTGGCTGGCAGATTTGAATGGAGATGGGTCTCATGACTGGCGGGACATGACAGTTCAGAAAGAACAAATTTATCGACTAAAAGACACCGATGGAGATGGATATGCTGATCAAAGCCAAATGATGGTAGAAGACTTCAATGATGAGGTAACAGACGTAGCAGGTGCAGTCATGATGGGTGAAGATGCCCTATATGTAGGAGTGGGCCCGGATATGTGGCGTATGGTGGACAATAATGGCGATGGCATCATGGATGAAAAGTCCTCCATTTCTCACGGTTACGGGATTCATATAGGTTTTGGTGCTCATGGCATGTCTGGATTAGAGATGGGCCCAGACGGAAGAGTATATTGGGGAATAGGGGATATAGGGTTCAATGGTACAGGACCTGACGGAAAAGAATGGAAGTATCCAAATCGGGGAGTCATTGCACGTGCTAATCCAGATGGAAGTGATTTTGAAATATTCGCAATGGGTGTGAGAAATACGCACGAGTTTGTCTTTGATGCCCATACCAATTTAATCTCAGTAGATAATGATGGGGATCATCCTGGTGAAAAAGAACGATTGGTGTATTTGACCAATGGATCAGATTCAGGTTGGCGGACCAATTGGCAATTTGGTAAATACCGAGACCCAGATAATAATTCATACAAGGTTTGGATGGATGAAAAACTCTTTCTCCCAAGATGGGAAGGTCAGGCCGCTTTCATCACCCCTTGTATTCAAAACTATGTCTCAGGACCTACTGGTATGGTTTATAATCCAGGCACTGCTCTCGGGTCAAAATGGAAGGATAGTTTCTTTGTTGTTGAGTTTGTTGGAAGTCCTGCTAGGTCTGGAATTCACGCATTCAAACTCCAGAATAAAGGAGCAAGCTTTGAATTGACTAAAACAGAACGAATACTTTCAGGTGTGCTTCCTACAGGTTTGGATTTTGGTCCTGATGGTGCACTTTATTTAGCCGATTGGATCGACGGATGGGGAACAAAAAATTATGGTAGAGTATGGAAATTGGAAGAGGAAAACTCAGATTTAAAAGCAATTCAAGCAGATACTGAGCAGAAATTAAGAGCAGACTTCAAAAAACTGAAAGCTGCTGAATTGAAGTCAAATCTCTATCATGAGGATATGAGAGTACGTCGTAAAGCCCAATTTGAGCTGGCTAAACGAGAGAAAGAAGGATTTCAGGTATTTCAGGAAGTCCTAAAAGATAAGAGCAATCAACTTGCAAGAATTCACGCTATCGTAGGAATAAGCCAACTGGCCCGTCTTAAGGACATTTCTTATGCAGAGGTAATTGTGCCACTATTAAAAGATCAAGATCCTGAAATCAAAGCGCAAGCTGCTAAATGGCTTGGTGACATTCGGTATTCCAAAGCTGAGAGTGAATTAATTTCAAACTTGAAAGACGTCAACAAACGCGTTCAATTCTTTGCTGCGGAAGCATTGGGAAGAACAGCCTCCGAGAAAGGATTAGAGCCTCTAATTACGTTGCTACAAGAAAATAATGATGAAGATGCCTACATCAGACACGCTGCAACTTTGGCCCTTTCCAGAATTGGAAAAGTTCAACCTCTTGCAGCCCTTTCTTCACATCCTT
Source organism: Algoriphagus sp. (assembly GCA_017858365.1). Taxonomy (GTDB): domain Bacteria; phylum Bacteroidota; class Bacteroidia; order Cytophagales; family Cyclobacteriaceae; genus Algoriphagus. The sequence goes on from JAFMBQ010000172.1 coordinate 6,887, forward strand.
CTAAGGCTGTTCGCCTCGGTGCTGTAATCGCTTTGCGAAGATTAGAATCTCCGGAATTGGCAATTTTCCTTAATGATCCTGACGAATTTATTGTCACCGAAGCGGCACTTGCGATCCACGATGATTTTTCTGTACCGACTGCATTACCAGCCCTAGCCAAATTAATCAGCACAACTACCTTCCGAAATGAGCCACTTGTTCGAAGGATCATTAGTGCCAACCAACGAGTAGGAGCAGATGAGAATCTGATGGATTTATTGGCCTTCCTATCTCAATCTGGTGTGCCACTTCCACTCAAACAAGAAGCAATCGCTGCAGTGGGAACTTGGGCCAAACCATCTTTAGTAGATCGGGTAGATGGCAGATATAGAGGTGTGGTGAATCGTGATCCGGGCATTATCAGAGAAATTTCAAAAAAGGAATTGGTAGCTCAGTTGAATTCAAGTACAGAAGACTTAAGACTTGAATCTGTAAAAGCATTAGGTAAGCTTTCTATCACCGATACAGAAGATTTACTATTTGAAAAATTAAAAACAGATCCTTCAGCTTCTGTAAAAGTGGCTGCTTTGAATTCTTTAAAAGTTATGAATTCGGCTATTCTAGGGAAAGCTATTGCGCGAGCGATGGTGGACCAGGATCAGGCCTTACGGGTAGCTGGATTAGGCTATTTGGCGGAAACAGATTTGCCTCAGGAACAAAAAGTTGCCTTACTTTCTGAAATCATTCAGAAAAGATCTATTCCTGAAAAACAAACCGCACTTCTGACTTTAGGCGGATTGTCAGAGAGTTCAAAACTGAAAGAATGGGAAGGAATATTAACTCAGTTTAAGTCAGGTAAATTACCTGAGGCCACTTGGGTAGAATTGGAAGAAGCGATCAAAGCAACTAAATCCGTTGACTTGGAAAGCAATTTCAAATTATTATTGGAAGAGAAAAGTAAGGGTGAACCTTGGAAGCAATACCAAGGAGCTCTAGCAGAAGGAAGCGTTAGAAATGGAAGAGGAATCTTTTTCGAAAATCAAACCGCACAATGTATCCGCTGCCATGCTTATGATGATATGGGTGGTAATGCTGGACCACGACTGTCGGGTATTGCAAATAAACTTAGTAGAGAGGAATTACTTATAGCACTTGTTGAACCCAGCACAAGGCTTGCACCTGGCTTTGGAATGATCAATTTAGAATTGAATTCTGGTGAAAAAGTTAGCGGTACACTGATGACTGACAACTCAGATTCGGTAATAGTAAAAGTTGGTTCTAATCCGGAAAAGACAATTCCCAAATCTGAAATCAAAACTTCAAAGACTGCAATGTCCAGCATGCCACCAATGGGAACTTTACTTTCCAAGCGAGAGCTTCGGGATTTGGTCAGTTTCCTAAGCACTTTGAATCAAGATTAATCAAACGAGTGATTCTATGGGTAGCAATCAACAATCTTTCGATTGGTAATTGCTACCCATTTTTTTGATTTGGATTGGCAGTAATCAGTTTCACGATGCTAAAATCCTGAATCAAAAATTATTAGTCAAAGATCAAGGAAGTAATATCTTAGCCTTTTTTTCACAAACAGATGATGAAGTCACAGGCTCTCCAAAGCAAATTAAAATGGTATTGAAACTTTCTAGTAGCTCTCAAAAAAAATTATTCAAAGGACTCATCTAGGGGTTTACCCAATCCAAGTTTTTCGGTCTAGACCCAACCTTATTTTGAGAGAGTTCTAGAAGTAATGCAGTCTCACGAAACCCAACAGAAGGTCCAAAAAGATTTAATCCCATGTCATCATCAGATTTCTTCCTAGATCTTTTCAAGAGTTTTTATCATGAATATTTCCTTGAGGTAATTTAGATATTGCGCTTTCGGATCATATCATAAAAAAAGCCATCTCTTTCGAGATGGCTTATATTTGGTTGAT
>JAFMBQ010000173.1 GCA_017858365.1 Algoriphagus sp.
TGAAGCTCTAAAAACACTTTTCGATAACCCGGCTGATTCGGATCGGTCACTCGGTTAGTTCCCGTGCCACCAGAACTGATTGGGAATTGACCTCCTGGATTGAGACCATCGTTGCCAATTGACATGGTTTTGCGCCCAACCAAAAAAGCATAGCCCGAAGTACCGTTTCCCGGGCCTCTAATTGCAATCGCATCTGGCACTAAGTCATTTCCAGCTCCAAGAAAACCTCCAACTTTGTTTTCAGCTGTATTTCCATAATTCCCAAACTCATCAAAACCTATCCCAATGTAAGCGCTGGATAAGCCTGGGTCATTTCCCTTTTGAGCATAGCCTAAAGAACCACCGAATCCCCCAGCAGTAAATACTGGCACATCGCCATCAAAAAGAAAAAAAGAAATCCCATCTGCTCTTCTAAGGACATCTCCACCGTAGCTGAAATATTCAAAAGAAGCCTTTATCCCGAATACAGAAGGGAAAGGGATATCGATATATACGTAACCACGCTGGTTAGTTTGATTTTCGGTGAGTCGTAAAACGCCATCGATTAATCTGGCATTGCCACCAAATACCGTAGATTCCTGAATCGAGGAGCCGTCAAAAGGCTCACAGTAAGGGAATCCTATTTGGGAATAGGAATTTTGAATAATGAGAATAAAAAGAAAAATAAGCGATAGATATCGCATTTTAGATTTTTTAGGTTTGTTGAATATCAAAAATATAATTGAAAATCTAAATACAAAAAAAAGCCTTTCAATTTGTGTTGAAAGGCTTTCATTTTTATCTCAATATAGTTTGCTCTCGATCGGGACCGATGGAGACTAATTTTATTGGAACCCCAAGCTCATTTTCTAAATAAGTGACGTAGTCTTTTAATTCAATTGGAAAGTCATCATATTCTCTGATTCCTTTTAAGGACGTATTCCATCCTTTCATCGGCTGATATACTGGCTTCACGTCCAAATCAGAAATCTCAAAACTCAAGCGATCTATACGCTCACCTGTTGGCAGTTCATAGTGCGTACATATTTTGATTTCCTCAAAAATATTAAGCACGTCGCCTTTCATCATGAATAGCTGCGTTACTCCATTGATCATAATTGAGTAGCGCAAAGCAGGAAGATCTAACCAACCACATCTGCGAGGTCGGCCAGTGGTACTTCCAAATTCATTTCCTTCCTTCCGCATTGCCTCTCCCGTATCATCGAAAAGCTCAGTCGGAAAAGGGCCACTGCCCACTCGGGTGCAATAAGCTTTGAAGATGCCAAAGACCTCTCCTATTTTGGACGGAGCTACCCCTAATCCAGTGCATGCCCCAGCAGTCATAGTGGTACTACTTGTCACAAATGGATAGGAACCAAAGTCAATATCTAAAAGTGAACCTTGTGCTCCTTCAGCTAAGATTCTTTTATTTGAAGCTAAGGCATCGTTAACCACATATTCACTATCAATCAGATTCAGTGTTTTGAAAAAATCTACAGCAGCAAAAAACTGCTCCTCCATTTCTGGTAGCATATCAGTCGGATGATTATAAAACGAAAGTGTTGTTTTATGCTTTTCGACTAAAGTTTGATATTTCTCTTTGAAATCCGGATTTAGGATATCACCAACACGTAAGGCAGTTCTACCAATTTTATCTTGGTAAGTCGGTCCAATTCCTTTAAGTGTAGAACCAATTTTTTTATCTCCTTTGGCAGTTTCCATTGCTGCATCCAAGAGCTTATGAGTAGGGATTATGATTGTAGCCTTCTTAGAGATTACCAAATTCTTCATGTAGTCTATCGAGAATTTACCTAATCCATCGATTTCCTTTTTTAGAACAATGGGGTCCAATACCACTCCATTCCCAATAATATTTAGAATTTGAGGTCTAAATATCCCTGACGGAATCTGATGCAGGACGTGCTTAATCCCATCAAATTCTAATGTATGTCCAGCGTTAGGCCCACCTTGAAATCGTGCTACGATCTCATATTTTGGAGCCAAAACATCTACAATTTTTCCTTTTCCTTCATCTCCCCACTGGAGACCCAGAAGTACATCCATCTTCATTTGATGATCGGTCTAAACGGTTTACTAAGTCTTTTTGGAGCGTGAAATTTGCGATAAGCCCATAGAAAACCAAGGATTGACAGATCTTTATTATCAAAATCGGTCTATGGCTACTATTTGAAATATTTGGACTAGGGCTATGTCTTAGGTAGTCAATGACTTCTTAAATTCTTCTACAGAGTCAAAGACTGTGAAAATATTATTCAGCTTGGTGATGATTAAGAGTTTTCTGACATGTTCTGAAGGTGCTGTAAGGTAAACTTCACCTCCAATATTTCTCATCTTGGTCAGCATAGTGATTAGCAGTCCTATTCCGCTTGAACTGATATACCTCACTTCGCTCAAGTCAACCACAAAATTTTTTGCCCCCTCTTGGATCGCATCAGACACTATTTCAACCAGTTTTGGCCCCACCTCATCTCCTATCAAATCGCCTTGAATAAAAAGGTAATTTGCTAAATCGTCTTTGGAGGTATTGAATGTAAGTTTCATGAGGTCTTTGTTATTTTATTTTGACAATTATCGTTGTTGCAACTTCCATAAAGAATCAAGGAATGATGCAATACTTTGAAGTTCAATATGTCTCCTACGGTATTTTGGATGTTTTGGATTCTTGGATCGCAAAATTCCAAGACCTCATTGCAAGTCACGCAGATTAGATGATCGTGTTGCTTGTAGCCATATGATTTTTCAAACTGGGCAAGGTTTTTACCAAACTGATGCTTTGTCACCAGATCACATTCTACGAGAAGATCAAGGGTATTATATACTGTAGCCCTACTCACACGATAATTCTTATTTTTCATACTGATGTAAAGTGACTCTACATCAAAATGACCCCCACGACTATAAATCTCTTCTAGGATAGCATAGCGCTCTGGGGTTTTTCTAAGCTTTTGAGTTTCGAGGTAAGCGGTAAAAATTTTCTTAACCTCTTCGAAATGGGCAATATTTAAAGGCATTTTATGCGATTTTTTTCAAATATAACTCTACTACGGTATAAATGATTCATTGGATCAATCAAACCTCGTCACCTTCAAAATGCCCTCGACCTTTGTTAGGTTGTTCATTAATTTATCCAAATGACTCGTATTGTTCACATATAATTTGATTGTTCCTTCGAAAATCCCTGCATCAGAGTCAACCGTTATGGATCGCATATTTACTTTCAATTCATTTGAAATCACTTTGGTCAGATCATTAATTAAGCCTACCCGATCTGTTCCCACAATCCGTAACCCTGCTAGAAAAGCTATTTCTTTTTGGCTAGTCCATCTGGCTTTAATTACACGATTACCATGATTAGAAAGCAGTTCGAGTGCATTTGGACAAGAAGTTCGATGGATCTTGATCCCCTCATTCACTGTAACAAATCCAAATACATCATCCCCAGGAATCGGATTACAGCATTTTGCCAAGACATAATCAACCACATCCATGTCCTCCCCTATCAAGAGCTGATCATGATCAGGACCTTTGAGGCTTTTTATTTCTTTGGTAAATGAAGATTCGTCTTTTACCTTTTCATGAGTCCCTCTGTTTTTGAGTTTTTGAGATTCCTTAAACTCTTTGAATGATTTGATAGTGGTCGGGTCAATCGTTCCCTTGCCTACTCGATAATAAAATTCATTTGCGGTCTTCAACTCAAAATAAGCCCGAAGTTTTTCGATGTTTTCAGAGGTAAACTCCATTTTCATCTGCTTGAGCTTTCGCTGCACAATTTCCCTTCCGTCAATAATCGCTGACTTTTTCTCTTCCCTGATCGCATCCTTAATCTTAGCTTTAGCCCTTGATGTGACGACAATAGACAACCAATCTTCTGTAGGTTTCTGCTTATTGGAAGTAAGAATTTCTACCTGATCCCCATTTTTCAGCTTATGAGAAATAGGAACTAGACGCTGATTGACTTTGGCTCCAATACATTTAGCACCAACTTGGGTATGTATCTCAAATGCAAAATCTAAGGCTGTCGATCCAAAGGGCAAAACTTTGAGTTCTCCTTTGGGTGTGAATACAAAGACTTCCTCGTGAAAAAGGTTGCCACGGAAATCATCCATAAATTCGATCGCATTGCCATCGTTGGATTCTAACAATCCCCGAACTTTCGTAATCCAATCATCCAGTCCTCTTGGAGCTTTGGATCCTTCTTTTTCCTTGTATTTCCAGTGTGCAGCATAGCCCCGCTCAGCAATATCATCCATTCTTTTGGTTCGGATCTGGACCTCCACCCATTGGCCTGTATTGCTCATTACAGTTGTGTGGAGTGATTCATATCCATTGGATCTTGGAGTACTGATCCAATCTCGAAGGCGATCTGGATTTGGTCGATAAAAATCTGTAACGATGGAATACACCTGCCAGCAGTCAGCCTTTTCATGTTCAGCATCACTCCCTAAAATAATTCGTACTGCAAAAAGATCGTAGACTTCCTCGAATGGGATGCCTTGTTTTTTCATTTTGTTGAAAATGGAATAGACCGACTTTGGTCTTCCTTTGATCACAAAACTTAATCCTTGACGAACCAGCTCATCTTCAATAGGTTGAATAAAACTTTTAATAAACTTATTCCGGTAGGATTTGGACTCATTAATTTTGAATACAATTTCCTTGTAGGTATCTGTATCTGTAAATTTTAGGTACAAATCCTCTAATTCTGATTTGATGGAATACAATCCTAGACGATGAGCCAGCGGAGCATAGAGATACATCGTCTCCGAAGCTATCTTGAGCTGTTTATGGCGCGGCATACTGCCAAGCGTCCTCATATTATTCAATCGATCTGCGAGTTTGATCAAAATCACTCGAACATCATCTGAAAGCGTCAAAAGCATTTTTCGGAAATTCTCAGCTTGTTGCGAACTTCCATAATCAAAGACGCCAGCTATTTTGGTCAATCCATCAATGATCGTCATCACTTTATAGCCAAATTCCCGCTCAATATCCTCCAACTCCCAATCAGTGTCTTCGACTACGTCATGAAGAAGAGCCGCCACAATAGAGGTCGTACCCAAACCAATTTCCTCCACACAAACGAGGGCAACTTCTAAAGGATGGTAGATGTAAGGTTCGCCAGACTTCCTACGCATGTCCTTGTGCGCTTCCATGGAGATATTGAAGGCTTTTTTAATCAATTTAGCATCTCCTTCCTTCAATGAAGGTTTAGCTTGCTTGAGTAGCCGGCGGTACCGTTTTAATATTTCTTTTCGTTCTTCTTCTAAATCAACTTGAACCATACTTTAGAAATTTAACATAAAATTCAGGCGATAGACAAACCCTTTTTTATTTCTTGTTTTTTTTTGGGTTCGTTCTTGCAAAATAATATTATGTACTTACATTTGCATCCACAATCACAAAAATAGAAGAGGAAAGTCTTTTCAAATGTTTTGAGATCTACTGCGGATGTGGCGAAATTGGTAGACGCACTAGACTTAGGATCTAGCGCCGCGAGGCATGGGGGTTCGAGTCCCTCTATCCGCACGAATACAGAACCCTCAATCACTAGACTGTTTACAGCACTGTGATTGGGGGTTTTTAGTTAAAACTTAATTTAAATTTTAGAGCATTGGAAATCACATTAGACAAGCATTCTGTAAATCAAGCTTCAATTAAAATTAAATTATCAGAAGCAGATTACCAACCTAAGGTAGAAGCAAAACTGAAGGAACACGCTAGAAAAGCAAACATCAAAGGATTCAGACCGGGTAAAGCACCGATCTCTATGGTGAAAAATATGTATGGCACTTCGGTTTTGGTTGAAGAAATCAACAGTATCCTAGGTGAGTCATTGAATGGTTACTTGAAAGAGCAAACCTTCAAAATCTTAGGTGATCCACTTCCAGTAATAAAGCAAGAAGATACGATCGATTGGAAAACTCAAAAAGAATTTGAATTTGAGTACAAAATCGGCTTCGTTGATGGAATCGAATTGCCTTTGGACAAGATCAATGCAACCAAATATAGCATCAAGGTAGACCAGAAGTTAATGGATGAGACCTTGGAAAATCTAATTTCCCAATACGGTAACAGTACAAATCCAGAAGTAAGTGAGTCAACGGACTCCATATACGGTGATTTAGAGAGCACAGCAACTGAATTTAAAAAATCAGTTTCTTTAGATTTGACTAAGATCACGAAGAAACTTGCTGAAAAATTCACTGGCATTAGTAAAGACGAGGTGATTACGTTTGAAGACAAGGACGTGAAGAAGGATCAGTGGGAAGAGGCTTTTGGATTGGAAACAGAAGAGACTGATCAGGCTACAGGAGTATTGACTTTTACGGTAAAGAATATCAATAGGACTGAAAAGGCTGAGATGAATCAAGAATTTTTTGACAAAATCTTCGGCCCAGATCTAGTGTCCTCTGAGGAGGAGTTTATTGCCAAAGTAAAAGAAACCCTTCAGGGAAACTACGACCGTGAATCAAAAGTATTCACTGAAGAGGAATTGAAGAAAGAACTTACATCAAAAGCAAAAATAGATCTTCCTGAAACCTTCCTAAAAGAATGGTTACTTGAAGCGAATAAAGGTAAGGTGACTCTAGAGGATGTAGAGAAGGAATTTCCACTTTATGCGAAACAATTGACCTGGTCATTGATCTCAAATCATCTTGCAACTGAGAATAAGATTCAGGCAGAACATGAAGAGGTTCTTGAAAAGACCAAGCAAATGGTGCGTGAGCAATTTGCCTCATCTGGCCTAGGATCTCAGATGGAAGATAGTATGGATATGTTTGTCGACAATTATCTTAAAGGTGAAGAGGGACAGAACTACATGAATATGCTTACATCGGTTCAAAACGACAAGGTCCTATCATTTGTAGAAAACCAGATTAAATTGATCGAAAAAGAAATTAGTATCGATGAATTCAAGGAACTTTTAGCAAAGTAATTTGCTTAAATCAATAGAAAAAAGTCCTTATTTAAGGGCTTTTTTTATTTTTGCTAACTACAACTACTAGAAAGATGATCAACAAAGAAGAATTCAGAAAATACGCTATTCACAATCAAGGAGTAAGTGGAACAGCTTTTGACCAGTATACGCAGCATATTGAGAATATGACTCGTTCGGTGATCGAGGAACGCCCTCAAAATTTTAGAGAAATCGACGTATTCTCTCGCTTAATTATGGATCGTATTATATTTCTAGGAACAGGAATTGACGACCATGTAGCAAACATTATTGTGGCCCAATTGCTATTTTTAGAATCGGTAGATTCTAAGAAAGATGTATTGTTATACGTCAACAGTCCAGGTGGATCGGTGACTGCTGGATTAGGAATCTATGATACCATGCAATACATTGGTCCTGATGTGGCTACGATCTGTACAGGAATCGCTGCTTCCATGGGTGCAGTTTTGCTTGCAGGTGGAGCAAAAGATAAGCGCTCTGCACTTAAGCATGCACGGGTAATGATTCACCAGCCATCCGGAGGGATGCAAGGTCAATCTAGTGATATGGAAATCTCCCTTAAATTAATCCTTTCAATGCGTCAGGAATTGTACCAGATTCTCGCAGACCACACTGGTAAAACATACGAAGAAATCGATAGCGATTCTGATAGAGATTATTGGTTAAAAGCACCAGAGGCCAAAGCATATGGTCTAATCGATGAAGTTTTAGTAAAAAAATCATAATAATGGCTCAAGTTACCTGTTCATTTTGCGGTAGAAATAAGAAGGACGTGGATTTGATGGTGTCGGGTATTTCGGCACATATATGCAATCATTGTATAGATCAGGCCCATTTGATATTAGGTGAGGATGAGAAAACCACTAAACCTGGTGTCAAACCTAAATTCAAGCTAAAAAAACCAAAAGAATTGACGGAATATCTAGGTCAATATGTAATTGGTCAAGATGATGCGAAAAAAGTACTCACAGTAGCAGTATACAATCATTATAAACGACTATTTCAAAAAGATGAAAAAGATGATGTGAAGATCGAAAAATCAAACATCATCATGGTCGGTGATACTGGTACAGGTAAGACTTATTTGGCAAAAACACTTGCAAAAACACTTGAAGTGCCTTTTTGTATTGCTGATGCCACCGTACTTACAGAGGCCGGTTATGTAGGAGAAGATGTCGAAAGTATTCTAACAAGACTACTACAAGCAGCAGACTACAATGTAGAAGCAGCTGAAAGAGGTATTGTATATATTGATGAATTAGATAAGGTCGCCAGGAAGTCAGACAACCCTTCAATTACACGTGATGTTAGTGGTGAGGGTGTACAACAAGCACTACTCAAACTACTCGAGGGCACAGTAGTAAATGTGCCACCACAAGGTGGAAGGAAGCATCCTGACCAGAAAATGATTGCCGTAAATACCGAAAACATTTTATTTATATGTGGGGGTGCATTTGATGGAATCACTAGGCATATCGGTAAGCGATTGAATACCCAGCCTATGGGATTTAGCAAGGCATCAGCTAGTATAGATGCGGATCGCGAAAACCTACTTCAGTATGTCACTGCTCAAGACTTGAAAGCGTTTGGCTTGATTCCAGAATTGATCGGTAGACTTCCTGTGCTCACTCATTTAGATCCCTTAGACAAAGACACGCTTCGACTAATCCTAACTGAGCCAAAAAATGCACTAGTTAAGCAATATGCTAAACTGATGAAAATGGAGGATGTAACTTTGACCTTTGAGCAAAGCGGAATAGATTTCATCGTAGAAAAAGCAGTCGAATATAACCT
>JAFMBQ010000174.1 GCA_017858365.1 Algoriphagus sp.
CAGCTTTTCTTCTTTCAGGACTGCAATCAATTCTTCAGGACTTTGTTTTTTGCCCAAAATAGAACCTAGCTCAGGGTTGAGTTCCTTGAGTTTGAATAGTAACTCTTTTTGAAGATTGATTTTTCGCTGAAGCGTGTTTTTTACTGTTAGGAAGAACAGAATAATTGCACTTCCCATGGTCAAGAATATTGGAATGAATCCCATATCAAATACTTAAAATATCTATCAGTTTGAGGTGATCAGGGTGGATTGGCTTGGTTTTGCCAATGCAGTCAGCAAAAGGAGTAAAGCAGACCTCCTGATTGACCACGCCGGCCATATGAAATTGATGACCCAATAGTAAGCCTTCTACGGCTGACATTCCACATCTGCTAGCTAATACACGATCACGAGCTGTTGGACTTCCACCTCTTTGGATATGTCCGAGTGTGGTTACCTTGAACTCTTTATTTTTATCCTTTATTTTATCTTTTACTTTTTGCATTACTACTTCTGCATTTCCTTCATCGCCACCTTCAGCGACTACGATTATGCTGGAGGATTTGGTTTTCCGTAGATTTTTTAGGGATTTGACGATTAAGTCTATGTCTGTTTTAGTCTCTGGTACCATCACAAATTCAGCTCCGCCGCCGATTCCGCACTCTACCGCAATAAATCCCGAGTCTCGTCCCATTACTTCGACAAAGAAGATGCGATCATGGGCCGCAGCAGTATCGCGGATCTTATCGATTGCTTCCAACGCAGTATTCACAGCAGTATCAAAGCCAATAGTATAGTCGGTTCCATATAAGTCGTTGTCGATTGTACCAGGACAACCTACGGTAGGAATACCAAACTCTTCGAAAAATATTTTTGCACCGGTGAAAGTCCCGTCACCTCCAATGGCTACGATGCCTTCAATTCCAAATTGCTTTAGATTCTCATAAGCCTTCTTTCTTCCTTCAGGAGTTCGGAACCCTTCAGATCGCGCAGATTTTAGAATTGTACCGCCACGCTGGATGATATTGCTGACCGAATAAGAATGCATTTTTTTGATATCACCTTCAATCATTCCTTCATATCCACGGTAAATACCATAGACTTCAAGGTCTTTAAATATCGCCGTCCGCACTACTGCACGTACGCAGGCATTCATCCCGGGACTATCTCCTCCTGAAGTAAAAACTGCAATTCTTTTCATTTTAATAGGTTTAAGCCCCCAAAATAAGGATTAAAGTACGATTGGCATTGATTTAATAGATTATTAAAAATTTAAATCTAGGTTAACCCTTGTAATTTTTGATAAGAAGCAGAAAATCTAGATTTTGTTTGAATGAATTATCGCCTCCTAACACAATCTCAAATTAAACTCAGCGAAATAGGACTGGGATGTATGTCTTTAAGACCCGAAAAGGCTAACTCAAAACTGGTGATTGATGCGGCTATTTCCGGAGGGATTAATTTTTTGGATACGGCCGATTTGTATGATCAGGGATGGAATGAAAAAGCGGTAGGGGAAGCGATTAAAGGTGTCCGTAGCCAACTAGTTCTTGCCACCAAAGTTGGAAATGAATGGCGAAAGGATGGATCTGGCTGGGATTGGAATCCAAGAAAAAGCTACATAATCAAGGCGGTAGAACAAAGCCTTTCGCGTCTGCAAACGGATTACATTGACCTCTATCAACTTCATGGTGGGACTATTGAGGATCCCTGGGATGAGACGTTAGAGGCATTTGAGATTTTAAAAGAGCAAGGTAAGATTCGTGCCTTTGGGATATCCTCCATTCGGCCCAATGTGATCAGGGAAGTCTTGTCCAAAAGTAAGCCGGCCACAATCATGATGCAGTACAATCCGCTAGATAGAAGACCGGAGGAAACTGCTTTCCCGGCAATCTCAGAAACTTCAGCCAAGGTTTTGGTTCGGGGTGCTGTTGTCAAAGGATTACTTATTGACAAAGCAGCCAAACCGTTTTTGAATTTTGATGTCCAGCAGGTTGAAGATTTTCAAAGATTCACAAACTCCCAAGATTTTTCTCCAGAGGCTATGTTGATTCGCTTTGGTCTTGCTAAGTCGGTGGTCGCTTCACTGGTGATTGGGGCAAGTTCTGTAGCTCAACTAGAAAAGATGCTGGCCGGATATGAATTGAGTCAAACTATTTCCGAAGCCGCATTTACTAAGTTCCAGCAAAAATTCCCCGTACATCACTACGATTCCCACCGTTAAAAATTCCTTTTGCTCACTCGGCTAGATTCGATTACTTTCAAACTTTCAAAGCAAAAAACCAATGATGAAGAAATCTCTACTCCTGATTTTTATAGCCAGTATTATTTTTTCCTGCAAAAAAACTGAACCCAAATCTGACTTGGAAACTAAAGCTGAGCGGGTAGAAATCATCCGAGATGATTTTGGAGTGCCCCACATTTACGGCAAAACCGATGCGGATGTGGTTTTTGGATTGCTCTATGCGCAATGCGAAGATGACTTCCGAAGGGTAGAGAGAAACTACATTTGGGCTACTGGCAGACTTGCCGAGCTTGAGGGCGAGGAAGCGATCTATTCCGATCTCCGAGTGAATCTCTACATGACAGAATCCGAAGCAAAAGTGGCTTATGAAAAATCGCCGGATTGGTTGAAATCACTCTGTCAGGCTTTTGCCGATGGGGTAAATTACTATCTGGAAACTCACCCTGAAGTAACTCCACAAGTGATCACACACTATGAGCCTTGGATGCCCATGTTTTTCTCCGAGGGTTCGATCGGTGGAGATATAGAGCAGATTCCCACGAATCGGATTAAAGCATTTTATGAAGAAAATAAGGCCTTGGCACTCAATGAGTATGGAAATGGACTCAATCATCAAGAAATGCTGGATGAGCCAAAAGGCTCAAATGGAATTGCAGTTTCCGGCGAGTTGACTGAGTCTGGTAATGCCATGCTTCTTATTAATCCGCATACATCCTTCTATTTCCGACCAGAAGTTCATGTAGTGAGCGAAGAAGGTCTGAATGCCTATGGAGCAGTGACTTGGGGACAGTTTTTTGTGTATCAGGGCTTCAATGAAAAAACTGGCTGGATTCATACGTCCACATTTGTGGATTTTATAGATGAATTCGTGGAAGAGGTCACGGAAAAAGACGGTAAATTTCAATACCAATATGGAGATGAAATGCGGGACGTAGAATCTCAGCAAGTCACCTTGAAATACAAGGAAGGTGATCAAATCAAAGAAAAAGCATTCACATTCTATCGAACCCATCACGGCCCAATTACCCATAAAATTGAGGACAAGTGGGTAGCTACTAAAATCAATTGGGATCCGGTCAACGCGCTGACACAAAGCTATACTCGAACCAAATTGGCGAACTATACCGAGTTTAAGAAGATGATGGATATCCGAACCAACTCTTCAAACAATACGGTCTTTGCGGATGCAGAAGGGAATATTGCCTATTTCCATGGCAATTTCATTCCGAAGCGCGATGATAGCTTTGACTTCCAGCGACCGGTAGATGGGTCGGATCCAAAGACTGATTGGACTGGAATCCATACGGTGGACGAAAGTATTTTGATTTTGAATCCTAAAACAGGTTGGATTCAAAATACGAATTCTACGCCTTTTACGGCCGCTGGAGAGTTTAGCCCCAAGCAGGCCGACTATCCAAAATACATGGCTCCAGATCAGGAGAATTTCCGTGCACTTCATGCAGTGAAAGTATTGAAAGAGGCGAAAAATCTTACTTTAGATAGTTTTATCACCATGGCTTATGATCCCTACTTGCCAGCATTTGAGGTTTTGATCCCGATGCTGTTGAAGGCTTATGATGAAAAAGGAGTAGCAGATCCTGAGTTGACTGAGCCAATCAAAGTCATTCAGAATTGGGATTACCGAACTTCCAAGGAATCTGTAGCCATGTCTTTGGCGCATTTCTTCGGGATGAATTTTATGAGGAATCATGGAAACATCAATTATCTGATTCCTTTTAATGCCACATTCGGAGAAGTACCAAATCCAAGCTCCAGCGAAATTTTAGCGACTTTCTCTCAAACCATCGAAGCAATGAGCGACGATTTTGGGAGCTGGAATACACCATGGGGAGAAATAAACAGATTCCAACGATTGACTGGGGCGATTGATTTAAAGTTTGATGATAGCAAACAGTATATCCCAGTTGGCTTAGCTTCTGGAACATGGGGAGCTTTGGCTGCTTTTGGAGCTAGAAGTACCGAAGATGCCAAGCGACTCTATGGATATCGCGGAAATAGTTTTGTGGCTGTGGTGGAGTTTGGAGAAAAAGTAAAAGCCAAGAGTATGCTAGCAGGTGGTCAAAGTTCAGATCCCAACTCCCCACACTTCTATGACCAAGCTCAGCGTTACGCTGATGCCAACTTCAAAGAAGTAGCCTTTTACCGAGAAGACGTAGAAAAGCGCATGCAGGAGAAGTATGTTCCGGGGAAAAGGGGAATGTAGGATTTAGGATGTCGGATTTCATAAAATCAGAAAGCTGATTTAAGAGGGATGAAAAAGCCAACGTGAAGAATTGGGTTTACTGGAAGGTGAAAAACCAGAATGTATATCTGGACTTTTCACTCCCCACCTCACAATCCTGACCTTGGTGACCAAGTGATGCCGAGTCTATTTGGTAAAGCATCTATCACTAGCAATAAAGTAGATAACACTACTGACTAAAAATATCTGTCTTAGTAGTTTAAGAGGTATAGACTAATTAGTAGTAGCTGTTAGTATTTAGGAGTTGAGCTCATTTCTAATAATAGCTCTCCGCCCTTGGTAAGTTCATTGTGCCGAAGCTCCCAATTGCTAATTGTTTTTCCATTCCAATTTCCGGATTGCACATAGACGTTTTCAATCGTATTGTTTAGCGTCTTGATTATGAATTCCTTTCCGGTGTAGTAATCTGGATTTAAGCTGATTACGATCCGGTCAAAAATTGGACTTCCGATCTGGTATGCTGGGTTTTCTTCTGTACCGCCGTTCATTTGAAACAATCCAATTTTCATCAAAACAGCCAAACTCCCCATTAATCCTTGATCCTCATCGCCATTGTATCCATTTTTTGGACTTAAGTCTGAGTAGACTTTTTTTACAATCGCCCGAGACCAATACTGCGTTAAGTCGGGTCTTCCGAGTTTATGGAAAATAAAGGCAGTCTGGATGGAAGGTTGATTTCCGTAATTGATCGGGATTCTTCGGTACTCCGGATGGGTTTCTTGCGAATGCGAAGTGCCCGAGGTAAAGCCTAATTTCTCGGCTTCCTCAAAAGAGGCATTCAATCGCGCAATGGTTTTCCCTTTTCCACCCATCAAAGTTGCCAATCCATCCAAATCATGCGGTACAAACCAAGTTCCCTGACTTCCATTTGCCTCGTTGAAGCCTGCATTATATTCGTATGGATCGAAAGGTGTCTTCCATTTCCCATCCACATTTTTCGGTCGCATCCACTCTGATTCTATATCAAAAGTGTTGGCATAGTTTGTTGATCGGTTCAAGAATTCATTCGCTACATCAGTCTCTCCAAGTGCCTTTGCAAACTGGGCAAGTGTCCAATCCTGATAAGCATATTCCAGGGTCAGGCTTGGACCATCTTGATGAAAGCCAAAATTCCCCTCAGGAATCGGCCAAGGTACATAGCCATTTTTCAAGTAATATGATAATCCACCTCCCAGGGAAGTGCGATGCTCGTAACCTGCCTTTTCCATAATTCCTCCTGGGCGATGATTTTTTAGTAGTCCTTCGAAAGCCATCGCTACATCAAATCCTCGGATTCCCTTCTGATAAGCACTAACAATAAATGGTGTACTAGAAGCCCCCGTCATCACATAAGTGTAATTTCCTCCCGAAGGACCTCTAGGGATCAAGCCTCCATCTTGGTAGTAACGTAACATGGAATTCACAAACTCCTCCGTGATCTCTGGGTAAACCAAATGCCAAAGTGTATTGATGGTCCACTGAGCACCCCAGAATGAATCCGAATTGAAATGTCTAAACTTCGGTTTACCATTTTCATCCAAAGGAATTTGCTTGGTCAGATGAGTTCCGCTGGTCATATCCGCGTATTTCCCATTTACATCAGAAAGTGTTCTTCTGCCTTGAAGCGCGTGAAATAGATCGGTGTAAAACCGTCTTCTATCTTGAAGCGTCCCACCTTCCACTTTGATTCTGCTGAGGTAGCTGTTCCACTCTTCGAAAGCATCTTTCTGTATGCCATCAAAATCCCAAGTTGCTAATTCCGTATCCAAATTGAGCATGGCTTGGGCTGCGCTGACATAGGAAATCCCCACTTTCATGAGAAGCTGTTGCTCCGCATTATCGAAAGTTAAAAGCGCTCCGGAGTCTTGGCCTTTGATCTGGGTGAGATCAGTGCTGATGCCGCTTTCTGACCAACCTGTAATTGTACCGATGGGCCTATTGAGTTTTATTGCGAAAAAGACGGGTGTTTCATGAGGCCTTCTGATGGTAGGGCCATTGATCAAATGACCTTGTAGCGTGTTTGAAGTGACTTGAATTAGCTCCCCATCAATAATTTCGGATGGCCCGAGTGGTCCTCCTAATCTGATCATCACTTGCTGTGTACCTTTTTCTGGAAATGAATAGCGGTGAAATCCAGTGCGGAGGGTTGAGGTAAGCTCAACCTTGATGCCGTACCGATCCAGCATGACTTGATGGTAGCCCGGTTTTACGATTTCCGTTTCATGGGAAAAAGGTGAGCCGAAATCTCTCTTTTCATCCAAACTGATATTGGAGACTGGCAAAACAGAGAGCGCGGAAAGCTGCCAGGCGTGAACATGACTTAGACCTTTGATTGAGTCACTTTCATAACGATAGCCAGACCCCCAAGCGCCCGCGATATCGGTATCAGGGCTGAGATTCACCATCCCGAAAGGTCTGGTGGCAGAATTGAAAAAGAACCAGCGTGAATTTTCACTGTCTACGTAAGGGTTTACTAGCCCTGCAGGTATTTCAGAGTTTTGGGCTAGTGAGCTGAAGGTGAGTTGAAGAAAAAGTATTGAAAAGAACAGATTTGGGCGCATTTGGAGGTCGATTTGAGAAGTGGATCAATAAAGTTTCAAATTCTGACAAAACAAACCTGCTTTGGCCTGTACGGTGCAGATGTTTCGAGTTTCTTTTTTTTACCGCTAGAGAAATGAGAGTGATGAGAAGTGAAGAATTGAAAATTTCATAATTGTCCGATCTGAGAGCTAGACCTATTCCTTCGGCTCGAGTCTTCAAACTTTAATTGCAGATAGCCATGAAATGGAGAAATATACAGCAAAGGATATTTCTATTTTTGAATTCTAGGGAAAGTGGAGTGGGGAGTTGAAAACCAACCAATATGAGTTCGATAGCTTTAAATAAGGAAGGGATTGATTTCCTTTTGTACCTTTATCTTATGAAAGAAGCAGAAAAAATCAGTGGTCGGGTAGTTCGTTACTTAGAGGATAAAAACTATGGTTTTATTGAAAGCGAAAAAGGAGATACTTTTTATTTCAAAAATGATAGAAAGCGACAGAAAGAATTAAAGCGGGAAGGGAAAATTGATAAGGTGCATAATTTTTCTTCCGGGGATGAAGTAACTTTTATACCTGCTAAATCTCCAGATCCAGCTTTAGGAGCATTGGCCTCGGAGGTACGTTTTGTGGGAAATACCGGAAGAACTATTTTGGCTGAGGAGTCGGATCAAAAAGGGGTTCTTCAGGGAACTTTAAAGAAATTGGAGGATGATAGCTGGTTTGTGATTCATACTACCACAGGTGTTTATGTGCCATTAAGTATTTCGAATTGGGAAATAGACCTTGGAAAAACTTATGAGTCTAGAGTTGATCAACTAGTTGGTTTCAAACTTACTCAAACCCATAGCTTAGATAAATTGACTGCCATCCTTAGTGATCGGAAATTCAGTCCTAATTTTCAATTGTTGAGAGATCACTATGACGACCAGACTACGTTGAAAGTGACGATAACTGGAAAAAACCAGCATGGTTACTTTGCGAAATTAGCTTTCGGCGATTTTGTAGGGTTTATCAAACTAGATAAGAATGCCTCGAGGATTCAAGCGGATGAATACAAACAAATCCAAAAGGATCAGGAAGTATGGGTGAAGCTACAGCGACTTCAAGAAAATCAAGTTCAGTTACCACTTTCTTTTTTCAGTTTAGAGGAGCAGAACTGAATTGATTTGGGGAAGATGGCGATTCCCTGAATCGAGTTTAAGAGAATAACTACGACTTCTACAAAATTAAAAAAGGCAGGAAGAGCGAACTCCCTGCCTTTACAAAAAAAATCATCAATTCTAAAAAGGAAGATCTGCTTCCATTTTTTCCTTTCGCTCGGAGCTACCCATGAGCAGGAATTCATTCACTACGATTTCGGATATGTAGCGCTTCACGCCATCTTTGTCGCTGTAATCGCGGTTAGAGATTTTGCCTTCAATGGCGATCTCAGATCCCTTGTCTGTATATTTTTCGATTAGCTCGGCATTCTTACCCCAGATCACTAGCCTGTGCCAAGTGGTTTCGGTGATCTTCTCACCTTTTTGATTTTTGTAGGTTTCGTTGGTAGCCATGTTTACGTTACCTACGATTTTGCCACTTTCAAGGGTTTTTAATTCGATTTTAGATCCCAAGTGACCGATTAGCTGAACTTTGTTTCTTAGCGCATTCATAATGTTTGATGTTTTGGTTAGAAAATTTGTTTGTTGTTTTCGCTAGAGGAAAAACTTATGATCCAAAGTTGCAGG
>JAFMBQ010000175.1 GCA_017858365.1 Algoriphagus sp.
TATGAGCAGGTTTTTGAGACGATGCGAATGCTGCGGCTTCCCTATCCTGAGGCGGAGGAGCTTTTTGTCCGAATGGTGTTTAATGTCTTGGCTCGCAACTGTGACGATCACACCAAGAACTTTGCTTTTCTCATGGATCAAACTGGGAACTGGTCGCTGTCTCCAGCTTATGATATTTGCTTTGCCTATAGACCGGGAAGTATTTGGGTGAGTGCACAGTCGCTGATGGTGAATGGAAAGCGGGAGAATATCGGAGATGCTGATTTCCTCGAAGTAGCTCGACAGATGAATATTAAAAAGCCGGAGGAAAAGATTGCTCAGATAAGAGCAGCTGTTGGTAGATGGGTTGAATTTGCTGACGAAGTTGGAGTGGCGCCAGCACTTCGGGATGGGATTAAGGGAACGCTATTGGTTTGATTTTTTGAAGGTGGATGACCTATAATCTTGACTTGTTCAACTATATAGTCCAAGCGATGTCTTCATTTGCTTTGATTAAGATTCACTAATAACTGTTCCTGAGACAAGAATAGGGGTTGCGGGTTACGCGATGCGATTTAGAATACATTATTGGTATTAGGCGAGTGGAGACACTCACGTCGGCAAGGGATTTAAATATAGCCAACAAGCTTGTAGATAGTAATTCCAATCCATTCCTTTACCAGTTTATGCCACATAAAAATCGAGTAGGGATCAGGGTAAAGTAGCGTAGGAAGATCGTATTTGGTATCGTTGCTATAATAGTCGGTAGGGAAAGTTTCAGTTTTAAAGCCGACTTTGTCAAAGCAGCCTTTAGCTCGATACATGTGAAAGGCGGATGTGATTAGGATAAATTCCTGTGAGGTGTCAATCCCATTTTTCTCTAAAAAAGCTTTGGTAAAACTGGCATTTTCAGCAGTATTCTTTGCTTGATCTTCGATCAGAATATCAGCCTCAGGCATACCGGTCATGAGGAGAAATCGCTTCAATACTTCGGCTTCAGACTGAGAATTCACAGGATTCAGACCTTGACCTCCGGTGATCAGGATTTTTTTGATTTTGCCTTGGCGATAAAGTTGGAGTGCGTGGGTGATGCGGTCTGCACCTTTATTGAAGAAGGTCCGATCAGTAGCTGTCTTGCTGAGATTGGTGACACCGGTGAGGACAATGCCGATTTCATGATTTTCGATTTTATCAAAATCTTTGAAATCCGGTTCCCAGGCCAACATCGCTTGATTGGCGATAAAGGGGTTGGAAAAAAATCCTAGCAGAATAATTCCAGTCCAAAGGCTTCGTTTCCCCCATTTTTTCTTGAGATAAATTGCTCCCAAAACAATTAAAATCATGATGATCGTCAGTGGCATTGCCAAAAAACTTAGAAACTGGGAAAGGTAGAAAAACATGAAACTTGAGATCGGGTACACAAAGAAAGGGCAAATGAACAAATATCAAACTCAATGATCAAGTCAGTTCAAATTCGTGATGACTGATCATTAACCTTTGACAATTACTTCCTCCGTTGTATTTTTCTACGATCAGGTAAAAAATATTAAATTAGTTTGTATTCGATGAAATATTTTGTTAGTTTATTCTCAAGCCAAATAAACTACTGTTTTAATGGGGGGGGGCAGGTAGAATTCAGAATATTATTTCGTAAAATATAGTTCTGAGAATTGTATTTTTCGTAGAATCATAAGATATTGAAAATGAGTGATTTGTAAATTTAAAGATGAATTCGTAAAATCAACAAATGATTTAATTCTTATCAACTGTTAACCAATAACAATTATGAAAAATTTTAAATTAGTGATTTGTGGATTGGCTTTGATCGTATTTGCTTTTCCCTCAGCTGTTTCGGCATTTGAATGTGAAACTTTTGGACCAGGCGATTCGGGCTCAGATGCCGGGGTTATTGTCTGTGATGGTATTACCATCGTTGTGAGTAGTTTTACTGACTTCGGAGCATGTTCTGGAGCACCTAATCATTGTCAGGGTTTTTACCCCAATTAATTTAACCCTTGTCAATTCTTCCTTTGATAATTTTTATCAGAGGAAGAAATTTCGCCTTATATGAAATTCAACTTCATCATAGCAATAATTGTAATAATTTTTTCATGTACCGAGAGAAAAGCTACGCCAGATTTGCAATATATGAATTACAAAAAGGGAAACTTGGTCATTTCTCTTGACTCTGTTTCCAGTTATGAATTCTATTGGACTCAACTAATTAATCATGAGAACAAGTCTACGTTATTAAATCTAAATAAAGTTATAAACTCGCTAGACTTTTATACACTAGATTCAAATTTAAGTAAAGGGTTTCTTGAGAAAAGAATTCCCTTAAACAGTCCAGATAAGTTTAGTGGCACGCCTGTTCAGGGTTTCTTTTTTCATAATATTGATTCTATATTTCTTTTTCCACAGTTCACTTTAAACGGCACTACTTTGATAGATGGAAAAGGAACTGTACATAGAAAATATAGATTATCGATTCCTGAAAATTCAGAAATATCTCAAGCTCTGAATCATGTATCTTCTCCATCTTCAGAGACAGTTTTGGTAAAAGATAAGCTATATGCATCAACAGCCACACTCACAAATACTTCCAAAAATGAAGGAATTAGCGATGCTTTTAGGGCCATTGTTGTAGCGGACCTTGAGAGTGAGACTGTGTACATGAATTCGAAGGTTGGCTATCCATCGTTGTATATCGGGAGGTCGGTTACTAATCATCATGCATTTCTAACAAGAACTTTTGTAAGTGATAGCCTTTGGGTGCATAGCTACCCATTGTTAGATAGCCTTCAAATATACGATAAAGAGTATAATTTTTTGAAGTCTGTATCTGTCTCAAGTGATTACTTCAAAGGTTTCTCAGAAACTCCAAAAAATACTGCTCAGAATGAACAAGTAGAATTTATTGTAACACAAGCTTCATATGGAAGAATATTATATGATCCATTTAGGAAGTTGTATTACCGGTTTGTTTTGCATGGTAGGGAAATCTCTGACCGCGAAATTTTAGAACCAAAGTCTAGTCATAAGAATCATTTTTCGATTATTGTAACTGACTCTGATTATAAGAAATTAAAGGAAATTGTATTTCCAGGTGAAATCTATCATAATTATTCAGCTTTAGTGTCTCCAAAGGGCCTATTGCTTCCAAAAATTAATCATTTTTATAATGAACTCAATGATGAGTGGCTTGAATATGATATTTTCAGTTTCTAGAGTTTTACTTTGGAGCCTTATAATGTCTGCATGTGTATCAAACAGCAATAGCTCTGTGACTCTGGAGCAAATTTATGACAATTTAGATATCCCAGAAGAAAATAATCTCCTTTTGGTAAACCTTGATCTTTGTAGTAGTTGTATGTCCAATACAATTCAAATGATCAATGATGCTTTGGACTCCAAAGCTTTCTTCGTGCTAGTGTCAACTAAGTCAAATAAAAAGTACAATATTTTTAAGGATCAGATTAGTATGAATGAATTTGTTTTTCACGATACTGAAGATTTAATCCTTAATAGTGGGTTGGAGTTGCTAGTTTTTCATAGTCTGCATCCATCGATAAAAGAAGATTACCATATGAAGGACAATTTTTTATTTAATTTGACAGGTATTTATGAAAAGATTCCAGGATTGTCGATTGATTCGAAGTATCCATTTAAACCAGAATTTTTTTTCTCCGAAGATTTTTTAATTCTATTTAGCCAGTTTTCTTCTGAAATATTTATCATGAATTCAGACTCAGAAGTTGTTTTTCATAAAGCGTATTATAGTAGTCGTTCGGGGACAATGATTGTTGATGGTATACGAAAAGTAATTGTTCAGAAGGACACTGTTTTTTTAATTTTTGCTAGTAAGATTGTGAAATTGAACTTATTTGACTTGGAAGAGAGTGATATTGATTTGAATTTACCAGCACCAATTCTACCGGAGAGTCAGGTTGTATTTTTAGATGAAAAATCATTATTGATTACTCTCTATGAAATTAAAAAGGAGAAAAGTCGAGCTTTTTTTTATTCGGTGAAGTTGGCTTCTGGCTCGAGTAGGTTAATTAAGGAGATTGAGTTTTCTAATCTTCCGGTACCATACTTTTTAACAAAGAAAATAGATGATTTTTTTTATCAGCTGTCAATGGATAAGAATTATTTATTAAAATTGAATTCTGAGCTTCAAATATGCGATACTTTGAAATTTGAACTTCCGATTGAGTACAATGTAAGGTATAATGAGGTCTTGTATTCTAATGAAATAGGTAATTCTAAAAATAGGCTTTTAAGTGATTATTTTTCTAATTTTACGCTTGATTCAGATAAACTATACTTATCCTATCATTTAATGTCAGATTCAACTGGTAATCGATTTGATTCTGAAAATATGCTTCTGGTTTATGATTTCGAGAAAAATAGTTCAGACCTACGAAGGATAGATGATTATCATGGTTTTCAAATTTATGCAAGTGGTTATTTCTTTTTGAAAGATAGTATAGATAATACCTATTTATTTTATAAAAAGTTTTAAATAGGTATTTGACCTTGGGAATTTAAATAGTTTAAAGTGAGTAGAGCGGATGTTTTGAAGAGTAAATAAATCTTTTACTCACGTAATATTTGTAAAAATAGCAATACCATTCCCATCCAGAGGCTTCGTTTTCTCCATTTCCTTCGGAAATAGAACGCTCCGCCAAAGATCAAGATCATACAAATGGTCAATGGCATTGCCAAAAAACTTAAAAACTGAGAAAGGTAAAAGAACATGGAGGTAGGAGATTTTGTATCACAAAGAAAAGAGGGAAAGGGGGAATTATCAAACTCAAAGCTCAAGGATCAATGGACAAGTGGTCGGGCTCCTCTTGCTCAAGCACCTATTGCGATCGGCAGCAATCCTTAACTTGTATCATCGAATTTTTTATCCGAAGCAATCGAGTTTTAGGCTCGGACCTGGTAATTGAAGATTACAAATTATCGAATTGGGCTTCGAGATTACTGCTGATAATTAATTGTACCCGAAGAGTTGATCGATTATCAAATTCAAAAAGGACTGTGCAGCCGTCCGACCTTTATCATCCTGAGCTTAGGTTCTCTATTTTTTTCAAGTAGGATTTTATGGTAAATTGGATCAATCAAAGCCCAAAACCAATGAATGAGGATATTAGGTGGAAACAACGATTGGATAATTTCTCCAAGGCTGTTAAGCTTTTACAGGAAGTCCAAAGCTTGGATTTGAATTCCCTTTCACAATTGGAAAAAGAGGGGATTATTCAGCGTTTTGAATACACGTTAGAATTGGGCTGGAAGACTCTTAAGGATAAAATGGAATTTGACGGAATGCTAATTGACCGGATTTCTCCTAAAGTCGTGATCAAGGAAGCTTTTCAAGCCAAGTATATCGATCAGATTGACCTTTGGTTGGAAATGATCAATGATCGTAATCTACTCAGTCATAGCTATGATTTGAAGACTTTTGAGGCTGTGATACCGGATATCAAAAAGAAATAATCGCCTCTATTGATGGCGACTTGTGACAAAATGAAAGAATTGCTATGAACTCAAATTTTGGAATAGATCAAAAAGGAACGGCAATTCTTAGGAATATTTTTAATAATTATCCTGAAGTATCTCGTGTGCTAGTTTATGGTTCCAGGGCAAAAGGCAATTTTGATGATCGGAGTGATTTGGACTTGGTGATTATGGATGATATTGACCGAAAGATCTTGGGTGAAATTTGGATGGAAATTAATTCCAGTGACTTCCCATTGACAGTGGATCTTCAGGTTTGCAAGAATATCAAAAATGAAAATTTGAAAGAACAAATTCGCAGGGTTGGGAAGGTGTTTTTTTCTGCTAACTACAGCAAAATTTCTGAGGAGAATTAAATGCTAGAATTAGTAGGTTGATACATGATCATTGATTTTGGTCATTGATAATTGCCTATTGAATTTGATCCTTCTTATTTTTTTCCTCAAACCGAAAAGAAATTCCAAATTGAACTGCCAGATTTCTATATCGGATTTCATCTTGAATTTTATATCCTATGGATGCTGCCAGTGTATTGGTCCAATACTCATGGGGATGGTCAGACCGAAGATAAGTGGCGGCAAGATTCAGGTTGAGCTTTTGAGATAAAGGGTAAGCTAGTTTGGCCTCGAATCCATAAGTAAATTCCCTCAGATCAGTAGGTACAGGTCCATCAATAGGAAAAGGCCTCAGTGGGATTGCCGTCGTCTCTGAGATCTGATAAGTCCAAGAATAAAAAGGGAACTCCAAATTATTAATTCCTACTAGTCCAGCGAATCTAACTTCCAAGCGATTAAAGAGTAATCGATACCCTAAACCCATATAAAATAGATTAGCACGGTAAGAATCACTTTCTAGCCTACCCGGAACTTCAAATACATTCCCATTCAGATCCAAATCACTTTTAAAATTGGTATCGTAAAAAATTTGATGAGGACGAGTATCGATGGAATGTTGGGTTTGAAGGTAATTAAAGCTAACAAATAAAGATTGTGTAGCATGATAGGTCAAATTCAGGCCCAAACTATAGCCCAATTCTGCCTGTCCTCCTTCATTCTTGAGGAATCCCTGAAATCTCCTTGGTTTTGATCCGGGAGGGACAGGTTCCAAAGATGGGGCTACAGAAATTGCTTTAAAATGACCAATCGGAACGGCCAATCCCCCAGAAAAACCCAATTCGATTTTTTCCATAATTTTTTGTTGAGAAAAAACTTCTGAAGTCAGAAATGAGAGGAATAGTAGAGATAGAAAAGCCTTATTCATTTTTTAGTAATCTGGTTTCCAAAACAATATCTTCACCTATCCTTACTACGATCAGGTACTCTCCTCTTGGCAATTCCTTTAATTCCACCTTTTCATCCGAGGATACTTTGAATGTGTGCATTTTAGAGATTGTAGATAATGGGATAAGCTCCATATCCATAATTCCCTCGTAGTCACTTTTTATGCTGATAGTAGAACTACTGGGATTAGGGTAAAGGCTAAAACTACCATAATTGTAATAGGTCACATTTCTAACTGCCAACGTGTCGTTGCCAGAACTGCGCGCATATATTCTAAATGAGACGTAGTTGCCTGATTGCATTGTGAAATGCATTTGATTGGTATGTGCCCAAAATGAAAGGTTCCCTTGGTATCGTTGCCATACATAGTTGGAAACTCCTGGAGAAGAATTTAAATAAGTAGATACATTTCCGGAAGTTACCTGATTACCATTGCCCAAGGTGTGATTGGTTGAGTTTGACGTGGTATAGGTTCCCGATATGGTCACGGCGGGGACAATAATAGTAATAATCTGTTCTTTTGGGGGAATTCCTGAGCAACCGGAAATAGTTACTTTTACCTGAGTGGTACCAAAGGAATCT
This sequence comes from Algoriphagus sp., assembly GCA_017858365.1. Lineage (GTDB taxonomy): Bacteria > Bacteroidota > Bacteroidia > Cytophagales > Cyclobacteriaceae > Algoriphagus. The sequence continues at coordinate 7,365 of JAFMBQ010000175.1, forward strand.
CCTTTAATAGAAATAGATGCCCCATTTGAAGGAGAGGTGAAGGATACTATTCCGGTTTGCCCCACGATAGACCAAGAATAAGTTACTCCCGATTTAGAAAGCAAGGAAATAGTTTTGATTTGATCTTTTGGTAGGTACTCCGTGGTTTTTAAATTAGCTACATATACATAATATTTATCTGGTTCAGTTTTGCTTGCGTTATTCAGTTCATACAAAGTAGAGTCGAATTTATGGCCGATTACAGGGCTTTCAGTGCCATATTTGGAAATAAATTTTGGGCTAATAGACGTAAATTTATCTCTAACCAAGGAATGGGAACCTGGATTTGACCCGAAAACTTGAGTTATTACATCCACATTCGACAGACTTTGATTGCAAACTTGGATGTATTTATTTGAGTTTTGAAAATAATATTGGTCGGTGAAACCTCCTGAGAAGGTATATGGTGCTGTTACATTTACAGTTCCTGGGGTTGTTGGATTTAAAGACGAACCGCTGGTAAAGCCATTTTCCCAATAGGCGGCTGCAAATCCATGGCAGATAAAATCTCCACAATTGGAGGAAAGTCGTTGGGTACCAAATTGGCTACCGATTTTCCAATAACCATTATCCCCACAACTTTGGCCATTGACCTGAATTCCAAAAAGCAGTAAAAAGCAAGAAAAAAATAGTCTTTTCATAATTTCTAAAATTCATTCAAACTAAATCCTATATCCAATAATAACAAGCTCTGCACAAATTTTTTTTTACTTCTTTTTTTCTCATTCCTATCTGTATTTTTGTCTATGCCTTCAAAACAGCCTGACTTATTGCCTTTACTTCAAGAACTTACTACTCAGTTGGAAGGCACATTGCAATACGATTCTTTAACAAAGACCCTCTATGCCACCGATGCTTCCGTTTATCGGGAGATGCCCTTGGCGGTAGCTTTTCCCAAAACCGAGTCAGATATCCAAAAACTGATTCATTTCGCAACTGAACATGGCACTTCGCTAATTCCCCGAACAGCAGGAACTTCCCTTGCCGGACAATGTGTGGGCAATGGGATTGTGGTGGATGTTTCCAAGCATTTCACGAAAATTCTGGAATTCAACAAAGAAGAACGCTGGGTGCGGGTGCAGCCAGGAGTAGTTCGAGACGAACTCAATCGCTTTTTGAAACCCCATGGATTGTTTTTTAGCCCAATCACTTCCACGGCCAATCGTGCTATGATTGGGGGAATGGTAGGGAATAACTCTTCCGGGACGACTTCGATCGTCTATGGCGTGACCCGTGACAAGGTGATTTCTTTGAATACGATTTTGAGTGATGGAAACG
>JAFMBQ010000176.1 GCA_017858365.1 Algoriphagus sp.
GAAATGTGCTATTCTATTTTTCTTCATTTACTCTTTCTGGAATTGCCTTAGCTCTTAGCTCAATAAATTTATTGGGACCATTGGCAGATTTGATTAATTCGAAGGAATCATAAAGCTCACCAATTGCCGTGTAGGACTCGAAAAGTAATCGGTCTCCTTCAATAGTGATCACTTGAAAGAGTTGTGTGTTACCACCACTCCGCTCTTTTTGCGCGCCAAATTCGTCCCAATCTCCTCCGACCTCATACATCTTACCTCCGCTAACGGATACCACATAGACAGTACCTGTTTGATCCCTCAAGTTGACTCCCTCAAGTATATTTTCTCCAGGCGACACCCGACCTCTTGCATAGCTGTGATCATGGCCCTGTAGTGCCAAATCCACCTTGTGTTTGTCAAAAATAGGCTTCCAAATTTCTCTAATTTTAGGATTGTCACGACCTGAAGAAGCGGAATACATGGGATGGTGGTAGGTGAGGATAATCCACTTTTTAGTGGTTTTGGAGAGCATGCTATCTAACCACTCTGCTTGACGTTCAAGTTCTATATTTGAGTTTAGAGAGATGATTCTTGCATCTTGGTAGTCCACAAAATAGGTGGTTTCTTCCAGCCCTTTTGGACCATTTTCCGGCAGATTAAATTGAGGTTTCCACTGTGCTGAGAGACTTCTGTTTTTCGCAGCCTCTTCGGTAGGTGATTTTGGTTGGTACTCATGGTTTCCCGGAGTGGGCATGGACGGGATCATGCTATGGATAAATCCACCCGCAGTAAACCATTCGTGCCATTGTTGTTCCCGATGAGCATTGTTGACCAAGTCGCCTGCATGGATAAAAAATTTGGCATCCGGAGCGGTTTTAAATCCTTCTCGAATCAGCCTCGACCAAAGTTCGAGGATGTAATTTTGGGCATCACCAACATACAGGAATGAAAATTTTTCATCAGCATTTTCAGTAGCTGTAGTAAACTGAAACCATTCACTCCAGCGCTCACTGTCTCCCACTCGGTACGCATAGGTAGTAGCCGGTTTTAGATTTTTTAAGGAAATCGAATGATATATGGATTTCACTTTGTTTTCCTCTATTTCCGGACTTTGGAATGACGTAGAGGTCGCTGCCAGTCTAAATGCATTCCTAGTGAACCTAGGGTCCGCAGAGGCTTCGGTATATTCAATGACTCCTGATTTTATCTTAGTGGACGTTCTCCATGTGATATTTGCACTATGCGCTGGGTCCTCGCTGATATTCAGGATTATCCTATCGGGATACACTGTAGGATTGCTCCAATCAAAATCAAATTTAGGTTCTTGGTAGGGTTTGATCTCCTGAGCATAAGCCGAATTGCTAATTATTGAAATTGCGAGAAAGGAAAAGACAAAGAATCGTAGGCTCATTTCGTAGAAGATTTGGGTTTGAATTTCAAAGTAGAGTTTATACATGGCTTTCTCAAGTAAATTCCTCCCAAAACTGACAAATTTCAATAAGCTAACAGTAGGGTAATGATTTGGTCAACGGGGAATAATAAACGTACTATTTTCCTGAGAGTCTTTTTTCACCAAAGTCACAAAGATTTTACGGATCGAACCGTAGTTTCCAACAGCTATTGTTCAAGTCTTCAGACTTGGATCTTCAATCTCAAATTTATTCTGATAACTCAGCGTTCAATCCGATTATTCTTTCCTTCCAATAGAGATTTCCCAATTCAAGGATGTTTTTTCAGTGTCTGCCAGTTCGCTCGTATTTCCTCTAGCAGAATTAAAATCATTCAGACATAAAGAATCAAAACTGAAGAGTAGCGTTTATTCCTCGAAACAAATTGTAAATTCTGTTCTTTTCCCTACCTCGCTAATGACTTTGATTTTGGCACCGATACTTTGGGCAAAATCACGAGAAAGCATAAATCCAATACCAGTCCCGCTTTCTCCCTCTGTACCGGAGGTGGTATATTGATTCGCGCCATAGAGATGTTCAATTTGTGCTTCAGTCATTCCAATTCCGGTATCTTGTATGATCAGACAATCAGCCGTGGCCAATAATTTTATCTTTCCACCTTTTGGAGTGAATTTAATTGCATTTTTCAGGATATTTCGAATGATGAAGTTCAATCGATCTCGATCTGTGTTCCAGAAAATATCCTCCTTGATGTTGTTTTCTAGCAGCAGATTTTTGTCGTGAGCTTCAAATTCGAAAAGGACTATATTTTCCTGAACTAGTTCTTCCAAGCTGAATGAAGAAACGATCAACTGATCAGACCCGATTTGTACTCTAGCCCAGCTTAAAAGATTCTGAAGCATGGTGAAAGCATTGAGCGTTTCTTTCTTGATGAGTATCACAATACTATCCATTTCTTGTTTTGATAGGTCCCCCTCAGCCCAGAGAGATAAGGAGCCTTGAAGCGAGTTGAAAGGGGTTCGGAGATCGTGCGAAATAATGGAAAAGAGTTTATCTCGAAATTTATTTGCCTTATTCAATTCGATATTTCTTTCTGTCAAAGTCTCGCTTTGCATTTGGATCTGAGAATTTTGTGCTTCGAACTTTTGGTGGGAGTCCGAAATCTCCTTATTGGCAGATTTTAGTTTGACATTGGTTCTGCGAAGCGTAAAGACAAACAGCAAAAGAATCATTGCTAAAATGATCATCACAATCAGAATTTCATTTTTACGCTGGCTTTCGAGCTCAGAAAATAGCTGTTCTTTGAGTAGTTTTTCGTTTTCCAGGTCCTTTTTCTCTGTCTCAAACTGAATGAATAATTCATCTCTTATTTTTTGTCTTGCTTCGTTAAAGAGTGAGTCAGAATTAGCTGCATTAATCTCGAGAAATTCATAGGCCTCCTTATAATTGTTCATTGCTTTTGCTAAGAGGCTAATTTCTTTTGTTACCAGATTGATTTGATAGGAGGATCCAATACTCAAAGCCAAAGGGTATGCTTCTTTGGTATATCGCATCGCCTCTCGGTAATTCTTTCGGTCTTGATTGAGGGATGAGAATCTCATCAAAAGAGCGATCCTTGATTCGATGTCTTGTCGTTTTTCACTGATGGATAGCGCTTTGTGAAGCAGGTCTTCCCCCTTTTCGATTTTTCCTGTTTCTATGTACAGCTCAGATAGTAAATTATAAGTGTGAATCAGGCTTACTGAATCCTTAAGTTTCTCTTTGATTTCCCTTGAATTTTCCAAATAGTTGGAGGCTTCTTCCAAATCTTCCTGTGATTTGTTCTCCTGCCACCGATCGAAGTAAAAGCTTCCGAGATTATTGAACAGAAGGCTCATACCCCGCTCATGATTTATTTTTTCTGCTACGCTGAGAGCAGTTTTATAGCTAGCGGCACCTTTTGTCGCTTCTCCGGTTCGGTAGTAGATATTGCCGATATTGAGGTAAGACTCCATGATTCCGATCGAGTCAGGAAGCGTTTCTCTAATTTTTAGGGCTTTCAGATGATTTTGAAGTGAGCTCTCAAATTCTGACTTGATCAAAAGAGAAACACCTGCAATATTGAGCGCATTGGCCCGAAACTGGAGAAGATTATTTTTAGAAGTGATGCTAAGTACTTGGTCGGTGTAGTACAATGCCGAATCCTGATCAAAGGCATAATAGTACTTGGCTAGTTCGAGCATAGTAGAAACCCTAAGCGAATCAATTCTTAAAATTGTAAGTTGAGATTTTAAACTATCTGGGCGTGATTTGGAGCTAGTTTGTAATGGACTGATCAGCAAAATCAGGAGTAAAAGAAAATTCATAATCGAATTAGGAGTAAAATTTTTAAAAGCCTCAATGTTGCTTCTGACCAATGAAATTGTACAAAACAATTCGATTTGCGGAAGCCTTTTTTATATAAGGAGACCATCTAATCCTAATCTTGATTTTTTAAAATCTCTTTTTAAGAGGCTAGGGACTAAACATTAATTTTGAACTTAGCAATCAGGATTTCAGATGGTGATTTCTGACATTTAAATTTTTTAAAAAGTATTGACGCTAAAGTCACAATTTCCTAAATATTACTTGAACCGTTTCCGCGAATTCAAAGCTTTAAGATTAGGTCTGTGATATAAATGAAAAACCAAACCACCGTGATCTTAAAAGTCTCAAAAAACCGGAAAAATGACCACAAACTAAAAAAGATTGAATCTACCTCTCCTTGTTTACAGAGGAGGTAAATTTCAATCGGAGATTTCTGAAAATTCTTAGATTAATTGAGAGGAAAGGGTTTTGAGATTTTAACCTCTTTTTAACCAAGATTTTCCTTTATTTTTCGAATAGAATGAACCGTTATCGGTAGCAGCTAGGAGTTCTTTTCCACCATCTTCTAGATTGTTAAAACTGCCTGGGCCTGCTGGATTCCCCATATATCTTAGAATCCAAGTTTCGCCACCATCAATTGAGTATTCAATTTTGAGCGTGTTGTTTGGACAGATTCTTATGTGCTCTTTTCCTTTTTTTAGTACTGCTGGCATTTATTAATTCTTTGATTTTTGTGAATATGCTAAAATCTATCAAAAAAGATGTCCTTACAGGAGATTTTTATTTGTTTTTAACAAAAATAAATTTCGAATTGTTAAAATTATTCTAGTTCGAGAACGGAAAGTATCAGATTTTAGGATGATTTAATAGGGTTGAAGTCCATCCCTAATCTCAAAAAAAATATCAACAGCAATTACATCTGAACTCATTTTTTAAAAGAAAAGAGATTCAGATTTTCCCAGAATTGACATCTCAGTAAAATCTACCTATTCCTTCCCATCAGGCATCCAAAGTCCTTTATGTTTTGCCCGTGCATTTTGTTGCAGTTTTAAAAAGAGTGTTTCGTATTTCACGTTTGGCGGGTAAGTGGCCACTTGGGCATAGCCTTCTTTGACAAGTAAGGCATTGAAAAAAGTCCCATCCTCCAAATACACATAAGCTAAAGTACGTCTGTAACGATCCTGGCGCTGGATATCATATTCTAACCGAACCTTTTTGCCCATCAAGATTCGCTTCGCAAAGTCGGAGCTTTCCTTTCCAAAGTATTCGATTTTGGTTCGCCCAGTATTTCTGACTTCCGGGGTGTTCACACCGATGAGCCGAATCTTTTCCTCCTGGCCTTTGGCATTGATCAGCCAAAAGGTATCTCCATCGACTACTTTAGAGACAGGAAGAAATTGAGGTTTTTGTTGAGCTTGCGAAAGTGCTTGGACAAGAGCAAAAAGGAATAGGAGCGGAAGGAGGAATCGAGTGTATTGTTTCATTTAAAAAAGAAGTATTTCACTTGTTTTGATGCCCGATGTCGAGTGTCGGGCGTTGGGTGACCGATATTTTCCAATCCAGGGCTTATCGGATTTTTGATTTTAAAGAGGTGGCTTCCTTAATCCGTTCAACTGAATATTTCATGGCCAAAGGAAGAAAGGCTCAATATAGATTGGAGTGATTTTTCCGCAGTTCAGTCAGAATGTCTTCCAATCCATTCAACCGAATCTCATACAGGGTGTTCAGCCACATACCGAGCCGGCCATCCGGAAAACCCTTCCCACGTAGCCAAATCAAATAGTCCTCCGGGATATCACAGAGAAGCCTGCCTTTATACTTTCCAAAAGGCATGGTCTTCGTCACCAAGTCAATCAGGATTTGTTTGTCCATGGGGTAAAGGTAAGGGTCTAGGGGATAATTCGAGTTATTTGGATGACTGGGATAAACTGTAAAAACATGGATGCGAACCTTTGGTAACTAATCCTATAGGTCTCTCTTCATGAAGGAGATCTTCATAAATTTCAATCTTTCTAGGTAGCAAGTTTTATATCGCTCTTTCATTAAACTACTTAAAAAACTACGTGCAATTATAGGCTCAATCTCCTCGATAGGCTTAGCGAATTATTTTAAAATCTTCTTTACTCTTTTCTCCAAAATTCCGATTTGCATTCCGAATTCATAAAAGTCATCATAGGCATAATGCCCCATTGCCTCGTAACTTTTGGTAGAATGGTCATTTGCAAATAGCCCATCTTTGAGGGCAAGCTCAGCATCTTTCACATGCATCCTGGTATTGACAAGATCATAAGCTGGACTTAATTGGTAATCTCCTTGCGGAGTTTCAAGTAGACTGAAATTTTTTAGGTGTGCATCTCCGTTTGAAAACAGAAAGTTGAAAACAACAAGCTTGAAAAACTCTTCCAAAGCAATGGGGTAAGCAGCTACATACTTTTTGATTAAAGTGGCTATTCCCTCATAGCTGTAGTTGTATTTGAATTCATTTCCATCTATTTCCTTGGTCTTTTGAGCCAGGGTTGAAAAGTCTTCCGTCCCCAGCTTTTTTGATGAACTCTGATCAATATCAAATCTCTTGGTGATATAAGCAGGTTCGCCATTTTCAAAAAATATCATCGCATTTTCTGCAACATTCAATTTGAAAATCTGCTTGGCGATTTGCATCGTCAGATGTTCATTAGCTGGCACTTGATCCACGAATTCTAAGTCCCTTGGAATTGGCTTTAAGATATACGTTCCCTGTTCCCCTTCATGGGTTAATCGAAGCAGCCCCTTTTCCCAAATCAATAAAAGTTTTTCCTGAACTCCAGATATTGAGATTCTCTTTCGATTTGCTATCAATTCAGCAAGCTCTTTTTCCTGACTTGGGTCATGACTTTCATAGGGAAGAATATGAATGGTCTTTTTCCCCTGGGAAAGTTGTTTCAGGCAACGTGGACTGTAGGTATGAAAGCCTTCGGCCAAGGTGCCCGGACAATTATTGATCACTACTAATGGATTAATTTCAGTCATCTTTTGGTTCAATTGTGATAGCTCCTACAGTATCTGAATTTGCAATCTTTAAAAGGAGCGCGAAGAAATCATTTTCGTCAATTTGAAATTGTCTCGCCTGTAGCTTGAGATTAACCCCTTCTGAAAGCATGTTGAAGAAGAAAGGGAAAAGATGATCAGCGTGGTATTCTTTAGTATTTTTTGGAAGGGTAAGGCTTAATGCAGGTTTTTCTGGATTTGAGAACCAAGCATCATCATAAATAAAGGTATAGCTGGTGAATTCATTTTTGGTGAGATATCCTACCAGTTCACCGTTGCGTAATACCTTTGCAGTTTTCATTTATTTAACTGATTTTTTTGATGGAAAGTGTAAGCTCTATACCGAGAACCTCAGCCAATTTATTAAGCACCTTAATTGAAGGGTTGGCTTCTCCTCTTTCAATCTTGTAAAGCGTATTGATGCTCACCTGTGCCATTTCGGCCAAATCTGGTTGGATAATCCCAAGCACTTGCCTGCGTTCTTTTAGGCACAATCCTATCTCCTTAATTGTCATTATAATGTGATTATTGTTTTTAAAAGGAGAGTCGCTGAAGGAAATAGGGTGGGTTCTTGCACCCTCTTATGACCTACTCAATGTTTAAATTGCCATTCAGATGATGAGGAAGAACTGGCATTGAAAATGGGAGGTATAATGACAAAATTCAGATCCCCCTCACCAATTTTATATGAGCTAAATCTATCTCTTGGTAGAAAAGTGGAAATACAAATTTGAGATTTAAATCCCATCAATTATAAATAGATATAAGGATGGAATTGAATCCGATTACTACACGGATTCTATCGAGCCTGAGCTAAGATTTTAACTAATCCGAGCTTGGCTTTTCTTTTACCGCGTGAGAGGGATTGGCTTCGTAGATCCCATTTTGGAGGGATCTTAAACGAAAGGTATTAGTCTGAATATCTGGGGAGCTGATTATTTTAAGCTTAGATATTGATTAGTTTGAACCCTACTTGCGGCACCTATTAATTTGTGATGGCCTTTTTTAAAAGGGCTTGAATGAGAATGTGTAGACTTGTCTTCCCAGATTTAAGATTTTTAATGACCGAAACTTAAAGAGTTGGTAATTTTTAGCGGGCTCTCCTCTCAGAAACCTTTCAAATTTTTCCAAACGCATCAGTTAAGTACTAATTTCTACCATCTGGATGGCATTCAAAGCAAGCCATACTTTGATAGACAAAATTTCTTACCTCACTATGGTCTCTGCTTACTTTATTCTGATCACTGTGCTCATGGCAATTAATGCAACTAAAACTAGCATAAGAACCTGAGCTAGTATGACACTCGACACAGGAATCCCACGCTTCTCTATGTGTTCCTGAGTAAATGGGAAAATATAAAGTATCGTGCTCCCTAAAGTTCGCCGGTTTCCAATCGTTGGTGTCATGGCATAATATACAATCCGTATTGAAGCCTGCTAGTTGGTGATTAGGAGAAGATGTCAAGTTATAATCGGGCTGATGACAGGAAATACAATCGGGTGATGCTGCCGCAAAGTTATTGGTGTCGTGACAAGCTGCACAGTCATTGATGGCGTGACCACCTGTAAGCGGGAAGAAATCATGGTCAGGGAACTGTGCCCCATCCCAAGTTTCTGTAGTATGACAAGTCGCACAGTCCTGAGAGAATCCAAGAGCCTGATGGTCCGGATTATCGGCAGAATTATAATCCGGCTGATGACAGGAAATACAATCGGGCGAGGCTGCCGCAAAGTTGTTGGTATCATGACAGGCCGCACAATCGTTGATGGCATGGCCTGCAGTCAAAGGAAAGAAATCATGATCAGGGAACTGTGCCCCATCCCAAGAATCGGTGGAATGACAGGTGGCACAATCCTGAGAGAATCCCAAAGCCTGATGGTCTGGATTGTCCGCC
>JAFMBQ010000177.1 GCA_017858365.1 Algoriphagus sp.
ACTAACTGATCATCAATGACTAAATTTTTATTGTTAGTTAAAAAAAATTACCTAGAGCGCTCTATTTCTGCTAGTTAGTAATCCTTACTTTTTCCCAGCGCCCAAGTCCAACTCGGCTGGGGTCGGGGTAGGGAAAATGGTTTTTCATAAACCCGAACTCTAATGGTACCAGGAGCATCCCCATCAAAATGCTGATACAATCGGTTCATTTCATCAATTGTGGCAACCTTCACGCTCACTGTAGCTACTCCTTTATCGATCATCTTTAATTGAGTTGCCGCACGTCTCGAGATATCTATCACTCTAGGGGAGCTTTTAGGCAGTCGGTCGTTGATTCGTACCCAAACTGAATCTTTTGTATCAACCCGAGTGACTTTCACCCAAGTATCATAGGGTAAATATTTATGTGCAGCAGTCAGACTATCCATATGAAAAACCTCTCCATTAGAAGTCATTTTCAAATGAAATCTCTTTCCGTAAAAGCTCGCCGGACCTTTTTGAATGAGGACAGAGTCTTTCGCTTGCCCAACAGCAACTGAACTCATCACTAGAAATAAGAAAAAGCAAAGCAGTAGCCGCATACACAAAACTAGAAGTTCCTCGCATCTTTCCAACAAGCCTGCCAATTGCTGACAAGTGCCTGTTAAAGTTTGTTCCTAGCCGGGATAAAATATAACTTAGATTACTAGTCGAAATGGAACACGTCAACTAATTTACCAATCTCCAGAATTTTATTTCTTGAAAAAACTTTTAAAACAGTGTTTATAAAATAAAAATCACAACGGAAGATTTTAAATTAGAATACAGACGGCTATTGAAAGAAATAATAGATTTTCCTTTGTGAACTCCGTGAAACCTTTGCGTCCTCTGCGGTTAAAAAAGAAAAAAATGATCAAAATCCTCCATACCGCCGATTGGCACCTGGGCAAGCGCCTACAGGAATTCTCCCGCATCGAGGAACAAAAGCTTGTGCTTACCGAAATCTGTGAAATCGCAGACCGGGAAGATGTTGATTTAGTCTTGCTCGCTGGAGATATTTTTGATTCTTTCAATCCAAGTCACGAGGCAGTCGAGCTGCTCTATAAAACCTTGCGAAAACTTTCCAAAAATGGTGAACGGCCTATCATAGCCATCTCGGGAAATCACGACAGCAATCAATTTATCGAAGCTCCTGATCCACTGGCTCGAGAACTGGGAATCTTTTTTTACAGCAGTTTACAAACTGTTCTTCCTGTCGGAAAGCTGGATTCAGGGATAGAAATTACCGCTTCCGATTCAGGATTTATGGAGCTTCGACTGCCAAAATTTGAATTCCCTATCCGAATCCTTTTGGCTCCCTATGCCAACGAGGTATCCCTCAAAACCTACCTAGGCGAAGAAAACCGCGAGGCTGAATTTCGAAAAATCCTTGGGGATAAATGGGCTATGCTAGCAGACAATCATTGCGATGACCGCGGGGTTAATCTATTGATTGGGCATTTCTATTTTACCAAAGAAGGCGAGCCATTAGAAGCCGAACCTGAATCTGAACGTCCTATCCTTCATGTTGGTGGAACGCAAGCGCTTTTTACCAGTAATATCCCTCCACAAATTCAATATTCCGCTTTGGGCCATTTGCATCGCTACCATGCAGTCAGCAAAAATCCACATCCAGTCGTCTATTCGAGTTCGCCCCTTGCCTATTCCTTTAGCGAAGCAGACCAGCAAAAACAGGTGGTGCTAATCGAGGCAGTACCTGGAAAAGCCGTGAATTATAGGCCTATTCCTCTCCAATCCGGTCGGGCACTATATCGGATGAAATTTGACAACTTACCGGAAACCCTCAAATGGCTGGAAGAAAATCCCTATTGCTACGTGGAACTGACCTATGAAACCGAATATGCCATTGATGCCGCGACTCGCAAAGCGATTCAAAAAGCACACGATGGCATTGTCAATCTGATCCCCCAGTTAAAGGGTGTTTCGAATACCGAAAACAATCGACTTCAGGTCGAGGATCTCGGCAAAAGTATGAACAGTCTCTTTCAACTTTTTTATAAAAGCGAAAAAGGCCAAGAGCCGAATGCCGAGATTTTAGAATTATTTCAGGAAGTAATCAGTCAAGAGACTCAAGCATGATACCCATTCAATTAGAAATTCAGGGACTATATTCCTATCGGGAAAAGCAAGTTATCGATTTTGAAAGGCTGACAGCTGCTGGACTTTTTGGGATTTTTGGAGCTGTGGGTTCTGGAAAATCTTCGATTTTAGAGGGGGTACTTTTGGCACTTTATGGAAGCACCGAGCGACTCTCAGACCGTGGCGAAAGAAGTAGTATGCTTAATCTCCAAAGTGATGTGCTCTTGATCAATTTTGAATTTCGCTCCGGAAAAAACAATCAATTCCACTATCTCGCACGCTATGCTGCCAAGCGAAATAAAAAAGACCCGGAAAAAATTGATCCCTCCGAGCATGTTTTCTATCTCCGTCAAGCCGGAGAATGGGAGCCTCTAGAAGCTCGCGCAGAAGATATAATCGGGATGAAAAAGGAGCATTTCAAGCAGACTGTCATTATTCCACAAGGAAAATTCCGAGAATTTATTGATCTCACACCGGGACCACGTGCTGAGATGATGAAGGAGCTTTTTGGTTTGGAGCGATTTGACCTTTCACAGAAAACCGGGGCTTTGCTGAAAATCGAGAAGGAAAATAGAATACGGCTGGAAACACAACTTGCAGGATTAGAAGAATATTCGAAAGCAAATCTTCAGGCATCCGAGAGCCAACTCGCTGAAGTCCAATGCAAAACTCAAGACTCAGCCAAAAGTCTGGAAACAAAGGAAGCCTTACTGAAAATCCTGGAAGTCAAGGGACAGCGATTTGCAGAGCTACTTAAGTTCCGAGAGGAAAAAATAAAGCTGGAAGATCAAAAACCAGAAATCGAGCGAAATCGAATTTTGCATCGGGAATTTATCACAGCGAAAACCTACTTAAAGCCAACTTGGGACAATCTGGAGGACACTAAAAAGGAGCTGGAAAAAGCCAAAATCAGTACTGAAAATTCGAAAAGATTTGCTATTCGATTCGAGGAAGAAGTAGCAGTCTTGGAACAAGAAGAAATCGACCTCAAGCAAAAAAATCAAGATCGCCCCAATCGGGAAGCAAAAATCCGAGATCTTAAAAAAGTAGCGGAAATCCAGTCTTTAAATCAAGATCTGATCGAAGCTAGCAAAAAAGTGGAAACCCTTCAGCCTGAAATTGAATCCAAAAAAGACAATCAAAAGTCACAGGAAAAACAGATTAAGGAACTGGAGCATAAATCCGAAAATCTGGTAATTGTAGATGCCAGTCAGCTGGCAGAATTGAAAAGTGCAGCCCGGGAATGGGAGCAACTCGAAAAGCAAAAAACCTATCTCGCAGAAAGCCTCCGGCAAATCTCCGAAGTAGATCAGCGAATCGAAGAAGAATTCCAATCTCTATTCGCCAAAACCCCTGAAGAAGAAAAATCCTTACTCAGCTGGTCCGAAACTCAAAAATCAGCTTTAAAAACCCTTGAAGGAGATCGGGAAAAGCTAATCACGAAACAGGGCTTGGCAGCGCATGTCCATTTATTACATGCTGGAGAGTCATGCCCACTCTGTGGGTCGCTCGAACATCCAAATCCGCTCCAATCTGAAACTGATGAGCAGGAACTCCAGGCAATTAATCACCGAATCGAATCGGTCAAGTCTGAGCTCGAATTGATTTCAAAGTTGATTCAAAAGCAGCAGGAGATAGCTATACGAAAAGAAAATCAGCAGAAAAACAGAGAAGAAAAAACTCAAGAGCTTTGGCAAATTCAAAAATCCAGCTCAAGTCTAGTTGGTAAACTTGATTCCTTTGGCCTGTCTGATCAATCAAAATTGGCCGACCGAATCAGCGAAATGGATCAAGCTGCACAGCTCAAATCCAAGCTAGATCAAGAACTCAAATTGGTACGTCAAACATGGGAGACTGAGCGAGGTCAAGTGGAAGTTCTTGAAAAATCATTTAATCAAGCGACCCTTTCCTTTCAGTCAAAGCAAACTGCCATCAACACTAAAAAAGAGGAAATCAAAGATCCGACTTTTTGCAAGCCATTCTTCCAGAAAGAACTTGAAATCATCAAAGGCACCATTCAAAATGTGGAAAATGACATCCAAAAAGCGATCGAGCTTCTTGATGGAAAACAAAAACACCTTCGAGAAAAGCGAGCGGAACAAAGTACTAATCTAGCCGATCTGAAAAATTTCGAAATTAGAAAACGTGAGCTGAGCGAAAAACTAGACGAGTTAACTTCAACTTTTTCCAAACTTAAACTCCAATACAATTTTCTAGACGAACAAACCCTAATTCGGCTTTTTGAGCATTCGATCGATGCCGAAAAAGTCGATTTGGAGATTCGCCAGTTTGATCAAAAATTAGCAACAGTGAAAAGCAGGATCCAAGAATTGGAGGATGAAAAGGGTGTTTCGGATTTTGATTCTGCAAAATTCTCAGAATTAAAAAACGATTACCAGAACTTAAAATCACAACATGAAGCATTGCAACAGGAAATGATTTTGCTTCAGCAATCCATTAAAGAATCTCAAAGCAAACTAAGTGAAAAAGTGACTTTAGCGAAAACGCTCGCCAAACTGGACATTCGAGAAACTAATCTGAAAGAACTGGATCGGCTTTTCAAAGGAAGTGGCTTCGTGAAATATGTAAGCACCATCTACCTTCAAGAGCTTTGTAATACTGCCAATACCCGATTTATGAAACTGAGCAAAAACAGCCTCAGTTTAGAAATTGACTCAGATAATACCTTTTGGGTGATCGATTACTTAAATGGAGGAAAACGGCGGCTCCTCAAGACCTTGTCGGGCGGGCAGACTTTCCAGGCTTCGCTGTGTTTAGCTTTAGCCCTTGCCGAAAAGGTAAAATCACTCAATCAAGCCGATCAAAGCTTTTTCTTCTTGGACGAAGGTTTTGGTGCCTTAGACCGAAATGCACTCCGAGTTGTTTTTGAAACATTAAAATCCTTACGTCATGAAAATCGAATCGTTGGAATTATTAGCCATGTGGAGGAATTGCAACAGGAAATCGGGGTATATGCTCAGATCGAGCTAGATCCTGAGAAAGGGTCACAGGTCAGCTATTCTTATTAATTAGGGAAACCTTATGGCAGTTTAAAAACAAAAAGCCCTGACGAATGCCAGGGCCTTTTCTGAATTAAGAAAACCTTATGATAAAATATTACTATTGACCCAATCAATCTCTTCCTTACGAATCGTATGATCTGAATCTTCAAAAATCAACGTTTTTACTTTACCTCCCATTTTAACCAGCAGATCCACGGAAAGTTTAATTCTGTCTAACGGAACATGAAAATCATTCTTGCTACTGCCAATAAATACCGGTGTTTGCTCAAAAGACCCCGAGTATTTTTCGGGCCTTAATTGCTCTCCGATTAATCCGCCAGTGAAGGCAATAACTCCCCCGTATTTTTTAGCAAATCGAGCTGCAAACTCAAGTGACAAGCAAGCTCCTTGCGAAAAACCAATCAGATAAATCTGTTCGGATTGGAAACCCTTTAAATATAAGTCTTGAACGAGTTCCTCGATTTGACTTATAGCCTTAGAGTAGGCCGACTCATTGCTGGAATCCGGCGCCATAAAGCTGTATGGGTACCAAGAATTGCCTTCTGCTTCAGGGGCTAAAAGTGCAAAATCATCCAAATTTAGGTGATCCTTGAGGGCAAGAATTCCTGAAGCGTTAGCTCCTCTTCCGTGGATGAGAATTGCAACTTTAGAGGCTTGATCAATCGGAAGACCAGCACTTAAAACCTTAGACATATTTTTCGGTATTTAGGGCGACAGGTGCTAAAGCTGCTTCAATTTCTTTACGATTTGGCTCAGCCCAATCAGGCAATTTCAATAATTCTCCAAGATGTGCTTCCTCCTCATCAATAGCAAAACCAGGCTCATCCGTAGCGATTTCAAATAATACTCCACCCGGCTCACGAAAATAGATCGACATGAAATAATTCCTATCCTTCACTTCTGTGACTTGATAGCCATTTTCCATCAAGATTTTTTGAACCTGAAGTTGAGTCGTGGTATTAGCTGTTCGGAATGCTATATGATGGACTGTACCCGCACTTTGCTGACCTCTGTTGCCATTTGGGTTCACTAGGATATCTACAATATCTCCTGCTTTTCCCTCTGTGCCATATCTAAATCGACCATTTTCCTCTCCGATAAACCGGTAATCCATATGCTTGGTTAGGAGCTGGGCAGTCAGTTCTTTGCTGCGCAAATTTAACGTTGCTCCATAAAACCCTTTGATCGAATGCTCTTTTGGAATTTGTCCATAGGTCCATCCTCCACGATCATCTGTATTATTGGCTATCAATTCGATACCCATTCCATCATGATCTTCAAAACGAATAAGTTTTTCTCCAAACCGAGTCAAAGTATCCGACACCCTAAAATCAAACTTCCTAAGTCGCGCAATCCAATATTCCAATGATTCAGTTGGGATCGAAAATGCGGTGTAGGTTAGCTCACCAATTCCTTTTGTTCCTTTTCTAGCTCCCGTAAAAGGGAAGGTCGTAAATACCGTCCCAGGGCTACCAACCTCATCTCCGAAATAGAAATGATACACATCAGGCGAATCGAAATTGATAGTTTTTTTAACCAATCTCAAACCAAGCACACCTGTGTAGAAATCAATATTCGCTTGGGGATTCCCTGCGATAGCAGTGATATGGTGAATTCCTGTGATTAATGGTTGCATTGATTTTCCTTTTTTTTATGTAAAAAAAAGCTGCCAAATGGCAGCTTCTAAATTAAGCATTCGCCTCTACTGATTCTTCTACTTGCTGCTTTACCAACTGCACATTCAAATGTAATCTGACTTGTTCGCTTACTACCACACTACCTGCCTCTGTAATTGCAGACCAAGATAAGCCGAACTCTTTACGATTTACTTTTCCTTCGATTTCAAATCCAGCCTTAGTCTGACCATAAGGATCGCCAGCAACACCTCCAAAATCAACATCCAATTCGATTGCTTTCGTAGTATCTCTCATGGTTAAGTCACCAACAAGTTTGTAATCCCCGCCGTTGTTCTTAATTGCTCCTGAGAAAGTAAGGTTTGGATGATTTGCTGCATCAAAGAAATCCCCTGATTTTAAATGGTTGTCACGATCTGTTTGATTGGTATCAATGCTGTCGATTGCCGCAGAGAAATTTACTTTGGCGCCATCAAAATCATCTGAGGTACTTTCCATGTTTCCTTCGAATTTTCTGAAAAAACCAGTTACAGTCGAAATGACTAGATGCTTCACTTTGAAAGAAACCTCAGAGTGTGTAGGGTCAATAATCCATTTGGTAGTGCTCATAATAGTTTTGTTTTAGTTGATTTATAATTAAATGTGTTTTTACATTATTTGTATATACATGAATTTGGGGAAAAATTTTACCCCCTCATTTTATCCAGCAGATCATTAAGCTGAGCTACTTCCGTCAAGTCAAGGTTCACAAATTGTTTATTTGCCATTTCCACCTCCAACTGTACCTCATTGAGCAGATTCAATCCCGCTTCGGTAATTAGTATATCTACTTGTCTCCGATCATTAGGACACTCTTCTCGCTTTAGAAGCCCTTTTAGTTTCAGTTTTTCAACCAAACGACTGGCATTGGACATTTTGTTCAACATCCGGTCTTGAATAGAAGAAACTGTAGTGGCCACTCCATTTTGACCTCTCAAAATTCTCAAAACATTATATTGCTCTGGCGATATTCCATGAGGCTTAAACAAGGCTTGCTGAGAATTTACCATATAACTATTTGTATAAAGTAAGTTCACCACCAATTTGTTATACGGATCCTTGAATGATTTCTGCTTGATAGCTTCTTCTATAGTCCCCATGTTATTTGTTGATGTATTTAATGTATATACATTTAAATGTACGAAAAAGTTTAAAAAAATGAATGCTTTTTTAAAAATATCTTAATGGGGATCTAAAATCAGAATCTTAAAAGAAAGTCACTGAGGTTGTCCTTACGCTCCAAACCTAGTTTTTTCCTTACCCGATAACGCCCAATTTCCACACCTCGAACAGAAATCCCCAACAGATTAGCGATTTCCTTAGTATTGAGATTCATTCGGATATAAGCAGAAAACTTTATTTCCTGAGGTGTCAAATTGGGGTATTTATCTTTTAGCCGCATAATGAATCGGCCATGCACCTGATCAAAGCTATCTGAAAACTGTTCCCATTCCCCACCACCATCTAAATCCTTGTCAATAGATTTGATCAATCTTGAAAGTTGCGAATTAAGAGACCGATCCTTTTCATCTTTTGAGATGCTATTCAGAGTAATCTTTATCGTGGAGAGCAGCTGATTTTTCTGAATCAAGTTCATTGCCGAAGAAGTCAATTCTTGATTTTTATAATTGATTTCAGATTGAAGCTTTTCATTTTTGAGTTTGACAATCTCTTCATCCGTCCGTTCAGTGATGGATTTTATTTCCTTTTCTTTATTCTGTAAAGCCAAACTTTGCTGTTCCTTGAGTTTAATTGTTTTTTTATTATGCCTTTTTTCA
>JAFMBQ010000178.1 GCA_017858365.1 Algoriphagus sp.
TTATATCTTTAAAATCGCAGCATAACTAGTCCAACTTTTAAGCGGAAAGAGCATTGGCATTGAGCTTCTAATACAATAAAAAGTAGGCTGATGGCGAGGATGATTGACTTCATGAGGCTTAATTAAGGGTTCAGTTAGCAAGTTAGCCGATGAAAACCCTAAAAAAATACCCAGTACTGGGTATTTTTTGGGTACTTTTGAATTTAGATATTTGTAAAATTAAATTGTTCGTCGTCAATAGAATCCCAATCTTTTATTTTGCCTAAATAGTTAACCCATTCCATTTTAATTTAAAACCCCTATGAAAAGTATTCTTACAACTATTCTCCTGGTTATTTTAAGCTCATATGCGGTAGCCCAAACAAGCTTATATGAGCATCCACAAATTGAGCAATACATAAGCAAGCATAATAAGGTTGCCATTTTGCCTTTTAAGACCTCTATTACTATGCGGCCTAAAGACATGAAATCGATGACAAATGAACAAATTTCCAAATTAGAAGAAGATGAAGGGTTAAGCATTCAAAATGCCATGCATTCTTGGTTTTTAAAAAGAGAAAAGAATGGAAATTTAAAGGTTAGTTTCCTTGACCCATTGACAACTAATGCGAAATTGAGGAAGATGGGTGTGACATTTGAAAACTTTAATGACTATACCCCGGATGAATTAGCAGATATGCTTGAAGTTGACGCTATAATAATGGGGTCTTTTGAGACAAATAAACCGATGTCAGAGGGAGCTTCTTTAGCATTAGGATTACTAGCAGGTTTTTACGGCAGTACAAATAAGGCTGTATTAAATATGTCAATCTATGACAGCGAAGAAGGAGTACAAATTGCTAACTATAATAAGGCAATATCAGGATCTATGGGTTCATCTACAGAAGACCTGATTAATATTTTAATGAGAAAGGCTTCCAGAAGAATTTCTTACACGGATTAATTTACTTTTTTTGATAGAAGACTAAAAAATGACACATACTTGATAAACACACTTTCATAGGGTGTTTATCAAGTATTTCTTTCAGAGATTTTGCGAAACGAATTAATATTCCGAAGCATCATAATTCAGTAAGATTTTCGGCTTTTTCAAAGGCTATATTCAATTGCAGTTCTTCAAATTACAAAACAACTTTGAATTGCCAAAGATCTTTTTCCTACTAATTAAAGAACCCAAAGTGACTAGATTGAATTTTTTTGAATTACTCCCATGAATAAAATTCTAAAAAGAAAATCAATAATACCTATACTAATCATCCTTCTAGGTATCACCTCTACGATGGGCACAGGAATTGGAAAAACCATTTTTTACCAGTCCTATAAGCTTATAAATTCACTATCTGAGGCCCCAGTTGCAGACTTTTCTTTTATTCCTGATAACGTCTGTGCTGATACTCCTATAAAATTTACGAATTTGTCCACCGGTACAGATCTAACTTATAGCTGGGATTTTGGTGATGGAACTCCTGCATCAACGGTCAAAGACCCTACTCACACTTTCAATACAGCGATTGGTGGGGGAACAAAAACATATACAGTTAAGCTAACAGTCACCGAAGGGACAGAATCCAAAGCCTTAGAAAAGAAGGTTACAATCAAGGAAATTCCTGACTTAAAAATCGGGAATGATCAAAAAGAAAAAGACTTTGAGGGAATCCCATATTTTGTTTCCTGTACAAATCAGGATACTGAGTTCCTCTTCATTAATTCCTCGACCACCAAATCCTCAAATAAAAACTATTCAATTGACTGGGGTGATGGGAGTCCCCAATTCACATCTTCTGGCTGGGCAACCGAAAAACATTTTTATAAACGTGGTATCTATCAGGTCACCTACACGATTGAAGGAGATAATGGGTGTACGATTTCAAAGAAATTTAGAGTTTTTGTAGGGTCTAACCCGGCCGTTGGTTTAGCTACACCAGGAAATACAAACATTTGTATAGGGGAACCATTAACTTTTACAATAACAGGTACTGGAAATAATCCAGTTGGTACAATCTATAAAGTGTCATTTTCTGATGGAACTCCTGATCAAATCTTCACTCACCCTCCACCTGCTACAGTAACGCATATTTATGAACAAACTTCTTGTGGAGCCTTGTCCATTCCGCCTTTCAAAAATTATTTCGCTGTAAAAATCCTGGCAACCAACCCCTGTGAATCATCAAGCGCTCAGGTAGAACCTATTTATGTCACTGAACCGGTAAAGCCAAAAATTAAAGTGCCATTATCCCCTGTGTGTGTGGGTCTGCCAGCACCCATCGAAAACATATCTGACCTCTTTGTTGACGCATCCAATAGTGGGTCGTGTTCTGATACCGGCAAATTCGTATGGGAGATCACTCCTGCCACTGGCTGGACGCTTGCTTCAAGTGCTTTGGGAGAGCGACCTATACCGACAAATACAAATACTTGGAGTTCTGGATCAAAAATAATCAATCCTGTGTTTCAAGTTCCCGGGACCTATACCATCAAACTAATCACAGGAAATAAGTGCGGAATAACTGAAAAAACAGAAACCATCTGCATAATACCAAAACCTGAGTCTTCTTTTTCACTAGAAAAAACGGAAGTCTGCGGACCTGCAACCGTTAAAGCAACAAATACTTCAAACATTCTGGGACTTTGTGGAATTGGAGGAACCACTTTTAACTGGAGTGTGACCTATTCAAAGGGAACTTGTGGAACAACCTCCGACTGGGGATTTACAAATGGGTCAAATAAAAATACCGAGAGCCCAAGTTTCCTTTTCAAAAATCCGGGGATTTATACCATTCAATTGACTATAACTACAAGTTGTGGTACAGTAACCAAAGAGGAAAAAGTTACCGTCACGGCGCCTCCTGCCATTACTATTGCTACACTACCTAATAGCTGCGGTCCAACGACCATCACCCCAAAGGCCACAGTAAGCACATGCGATTCAGGTACCCCAACATACAAATGGACTTTTGAAGATGGGGTTCCCGCCAATTCTTCCACTTTGGATCCTGGTCCAGTTACGTTTTCTACTCCTGGCCCGAAGAAAATCACTTTAGAGGTAGTGTCTTCCTGCGGGTCAACGAAAGCAGAGAGGACTTTTACCATTAACACACTCCCTGTTGCTAATGCAGGAACAGATACCGAAATCTGTAATGGTGAAGAAATCAAGTTAACTGGATCTGGCACAGGAGGAACGGGACCTTACACCTACCAGTGGACCAGCATACCAACTTCCTCCATACCAGAAGGAAATACAGCATCACCAACAGTAAAACCTAGCCAAACCACAGTTTATAAATTGACCGTTCGAGATCAGACTACGAACTGCATTTCCACTGATGAGGTGGAAATAAAGGTAATTCCAGCTCCAATAATCCAGTTTGATATTCCAAATCAGGAAATCTGTTCGGGTGATCAAAGTAATTTGGTGAAAATCACTTCTAATCCACTAGGAGAACTAATCGAGTGGACAGCGATCTCAGTAGGTGTAACAGGCCTGACGAGTTCAGGAACATCAGAAATTCCCGCTCAAACTTTAGTCAACACAACCGGGTCTCCTCAGGATGTTATTTACACCGCAACAATAAAGACTCCTAGCCAAGGAAATTGCATAATTACTCCAGTGAAATACATTATTAGAGTAAATCCAGAACCTGTTTACGTAAACGAAAATTTGGCTGTTTGTAGTGATCAGGAATTTGATTTCAAACCCAAAAATTTATTATCAGGCACAAAATTCACTTGGACGGTAAGTGCTCCAGCCGGTTTGCTTGGCGCTTCCAGTTCTAGCTCTCCTCAAGGCTCGATTAAGCAAAAACTCCTAAACGAAACCATCAACTCCATAGATGTAACCTATTCAATAATTCCTTTTCTGGGAGATTGTCAAGGAAAACCATTCGATTTAATTGTTACCGTAAAGCCTGCGCCAAGTCTCATTTACGACCTACCGAATCAAGAAATTTGCTCTGGAGACCTTTCTAAACCTGTCCTGATTACCACAAATCCTGCGGGCGGATCCATTACTTGGATTTCAACCGATAATGGAGTCCAAGGGGTGATCCCGACCGGAACCAATGAAATCCCTGCTCAGACTTTGATAAACAATACAGGAGCCCCAATTGAAGTTATATTCACTGCGGAAATCGCAAACTCTACTCCTGGTGAATGTAGTCTTGCACCTCCTAAATATATTATAAAGGTAAATCCAAATCCCACTTATTCGGATGAAACAAGAATAGTTTGCAATGATCTGGAACTGAATTTTCAGCCTAAAAATCTGGTGCCAGGTTCCTTATTTACCTGGACTGTGAATGCCCCACTTGGAATTAAAGGAGCTTCAAATTCTAGCAGCCCCCAGACTGCAATCAAGCAAAATCTCCTAAATGAATTAACAATTCCGCTTGACGTTACTTATACGATCACACCTTCGCTAGGCCCTTGTATTGGCCAACCTTTTGAATTAAAGGTAACTGTCCAACCTTCTCCCTCCATCAACTTTTCTATTCAAGACCAGGAAATTTGTACTGAATCTCAAACAGAAGCAGTGAACCTAAGCTCTGAGGTTGCTGGAGCCCAATTTTCTTGGTCAGCAGATCCAAAAGGTATTCAAGGCGTTATTTCCTCCGGTACCGGAAATCAAATCCCTGTTCAAACTTTAATCAATCCCACCACTACCCCTATTACAATTGAATATAAAGTAAGCGTGAGTACAAATTCTGGAGGTTCTTGTTCAGGGGTACCAAAGACTTACCGAATTACTGTTAATCCTTCCATTTCTTTGACTGACCAAGTTTCAGATTTTAATGGATTTGGAATAAGCTGTGCAGGTGCCAATGATGGATCAATCAAAGTCAATCCAAGGGGTGGAAATGGAGTTTTTACTTATTCTTGGACTGGTCCAACCGGTTTCACCTCAAATTCAAAAGATCTGGCAAATCTTAAACCTGGATCCTATCAAGTTAGTATCACAGATCAGTTTGGTTGCGCTATTTCAAAAACGTATCAGATAACTGAGCCCCAGCCAGTCCTAGCCAATGTGGTTTCGACAAAGAATATCCTTTGTGCTGGAGACGAATCAGGAGCAATTGAGCTTTCGGTTTCAGGCGGCATAAGTTCTATACCCTACCAATTTGAATGGAAAAGAAATGGAGTTACAATTCCTGAAAACTCACAAAATTTATCAGGGATTTCCGCGGGAACTTATGAGGTTAAAATAAGTGATGCCAACGGATGCTTCAAGATTCTTTCAGGAATCCAGCTAACAGAACCAGCCGCTGCATTGGTGATCAACTATCAAAAAACAGATATTAGCTGTTATGGCGCAAATGATGGAGCACTGGATTTGGATGTGAGTGGCGGGCAACCTCCATATTCAATAAGTTGGTCATTTGGATCTACCCAAAGTAGTTTTGATAATTTGGGTCCCGGTAATTATACATTGACGGTTTCTGATCAAAGTGGCTGTATCAGATCTCAAACCATTACCATCGAGGATGCGCCAATATTTGATACAAACCCTGAGCTAAAGCAGATTTCTTGCTTTGGAAAGAAAGATGGATCTATTAAACTCAAGTTGGTGGGCGGGGTAGGCAAAACAATTATCCGATGGGATCATGGACCTGAGCTTGAAAATCTTTTCAATCTCTCTTCTGGCTTTTATGGGGTAACAGTGAAAGATGAAACTGACTGCGAGATACGAAGTGAGTTCAATATAGTCGAGCCAGCACTGCTTCAACTTGAACCAAGAGTGACCGACGCACTGGATTGCATCAATACTCAAAGTGGGGAAATAAGCTTAGGGATTACAGGTGGAACCCCACCCTACACTGTTCAATGGAGTAATGGAAATACAAGTGAAGTTTTAACAGGGATTACCTCAGGTCAATATGCTGTGACCGTGAAGGATGCTTCAGGGTGTTTGATAAATAAGTCCTTTGAGATTAAAAGGCCTCCAGCGTTAAGTATCGTTGGATTCCGATCGACGAATGTTCAATGTAGTCCAAGATCGGTTGAGGAAAAGTTTCAAATAACAGTCACAGGAGGTGTCGCTCCTTACACTATCCAATGGTCAGGAGGAAACGTTTCATCTGATGGAAAAACTATGATCACCGATTCTCCTGGGTTGTATGAAGTGGTAGTCATTGACGGAAAAGGATGTATTAAGAACGAAACATTTGAGGTAGAAAGTCTTGATGTAATTCCTGAGGCTGAAATTGAATCGGCAGCCTTTGAACAGTATAATTCCTACTTGGTGAATTTCGAGATTCAGTTTTGGAACAGATCATTTGGACAAATCACCTCCTATTTCTGGGATTTTGGAGACGGTTCGGAAAGCTTTGAAGAAAACCCGAAACACACTTATACTTCCGAGGGTGAATATGAAATCACATTGACCGTCACCGATATTTTCGGTTGTTC
This sequence comes from Algoriphagus sp., assembly GCA_017858365.1. GTDB lineage: Bacteria > Bacteroidota > Bacteroidia > Cytophagales > Cyclobacteriaceae > Algoriphagus. The sequence goes on from JAFMBQ010000178.1 coordinate 6,403, forward strand.
TGCAGAAGTAAAAAAGAAGATCTCTGTCTTCGATTATTATTTGGTGGTGCCAAATGTGTTTACTCCAAATGGTGACGGTATCAATGACTATTTCTTCCCCAAGTATATCAATATCGAATCGCTTGAATTCTGGATTCTCAATAAATGGGGTGAAACAATTTTCTACACTAATGATATGAGTTCGCAAGGTTGGAACGGGAAAATCAATCAGGAAATAGGTACGCCCGGAAATTATGTATACAAGTTGAAATTCAAAACTCTGGATGGAAGAACCCAAACTCAGACGGACCTTTTTATGCTATTGAAATGAGAAAGCTATTCGGAATAATGGTTTTGGCCTTAGTTGCTATCATAAATGGAAATGCTCAGGATTTTCATTATTCGCAGTTTTATGCAGCACCACTTTATTTAAATCCTGCACTCACTGGAAGCACTGAGCTTTCTCGAGTAGGGGTAAACTATCGAAAACAATGGCCAGGCCTTGATCATGATTTCAATGCCTATTCAGCATATTTTGATCATTACAGCTTTGATTTGAGAAGTGGGATTGGACTTGCCGTGAATAGTTTTCAGGAAACCAATATGAAAGTCAACACAACAGATGTCTCAGCTTTTTACTCCTATAATCTTCAACTGGCAGAATCCTGGAATTTCAGAATGGGAACACAAGTCTCATTGGTTAGACGAAGTGCTGATTTGGATAATCTGATTTTTGGAGACCAAGTAGATTTATTAAATCGAAGCATTAATTCCGGAACACTAGATAATATTCCTGATTTTGACCCCTACTCTTATCTTGATATTGGATTTGGAGCATTATTAAACAATGAGAATTTTTGGCTGGGCTCCTCTTTTCACCATGTCAATGAACCGGGATTGAGTTTTTACCCAGATGATGAAGTTGGGTTTCTCCCTATAAAATGGAGTGTTCATGGTGGCTGGAATTTTCCTTTGGGAGCCAATCAATACTTTGGGTCCAAGTTTGAAAACATGGCATCTGTCATGGTTAACTACAAAAAGCAAGGACCTTTTCAACAAGTCGATATTGGGAGTCAACTCCTTTATAGATCTTTGATTACTGGTCTTAGCTACAGGGGAATCCCAGGTATGCGTGGATTACCCAATCAAGATTCAATCATTTTTTTAGTAGGCTTGAAACTAGATACAGGAATGGTGATTGGTTACAGCTATGATTTTATGGTTTCTAATATTGGTAGCCAAACCAAAGGTGCCCATGAAATATCCATTCGATACCAGTTCTTTATGGGTGATCCTAAATATCGAAATCAGAGATCAACTATTTTAAGATGTTTTGATTTTATGATGTAGAAAAAAGCTAACTGATTTTGGCAGATCCAAAGAAGTTCAATTTTGCAATTTATCTTGTTTTTTGATTGCACTATAAACTGTTTTAAAGTAGCATAGCTTTGAATACTTCTCCAAACAAAAGACCCGAATCTCTTCGGGTCTTTTCAGGCTTATAAATTCTTACTTCAAAATCGCTCAACTTCCCCTCAAGATCTCCATAGGAGGCTGATTGATAATCTTTCGACCATTCATCCAACCCAGGACAATCGTCAAGAAAGTAATTGCCAAATAAAGCATTAAGGCCTCTAGCCATGCTCCACGGAATTGTATATTGAACACAAACTCACTAAGTAGCCAAGTAGCCAAAAAGGATAAAATAATCCCAGACATGGAGGCTAAGCTTCCCAAAAAGAAGTATTCAAGCGTATTGATTTTAGTGACTATCGCCGAGCTTGCGCCGAGTGTCCGAAGCAAAATACTCTCTCGCATTCGTTGGTATTTGCTGATGATCAAGGAACTGATCAATACCAAAATACCGGTTGCAATACTGAAAAAAGCCATAAACTGAATTACAAAACTGATCTTCCCCAAGATTTCTTCGAGAGTCTCTACGATCGTTCCAAGGTTGATAATGGAAATATTTGGAAACTCCCGGACGATCTGTACCTGCACATCTGCGGCTTGTCTGTCATTTTTTGATTTGGTGATCAGCACATGGAACTTTGGGGCTTGCTCCAAAACGCCAGCAGGAAAGATTACCAAGAAATTGGTCGATACCTGATTGAATTTTACATCCCGAAAACTCCCCACATAGGTTTTTATCGGTCTTCCCTGAACATTGAAAACTATCTCATCTCCGATTTTTAGACCATTTCCTTCTC
>JAFMBQ010000179.1 GCA_017858365.1 Algoriphagus sp.
TAATTTATTTGGGCTATCTGCCATCATAGACATAAAAGTGCCCTTATTGGTCAGATACAAGGTATACGCCATCATCATATTTTCAGGCTGCCGAAATTCTTTTATTGATAATCTTGAAGTATCATTAAGACTGAATAGTGCCATTTTTTTACCCATTACAGCATTGATCCAAAACGTAGAATCTGAAAGACCAGGATCAAAAATTTCAGCATCAGAGATTTCTCCTGGACCTTCGCCACTTACTCCCTTTGAAAGAAAATGAGAAAAAGGTTCTTTCTGGAAAATATGAACAAGAGGTTTGTTTTCGCGAACCATGTAATTTTCTTGGATAATTAAAAAACCATCTTTTTGATCAATCTTTCGTGGATTTGCTAACTCTTTAAAATTGTATTTCTCACCTTTTAATTCAAATTGTGGTTTTTCATTTCGCTCAAAATCAAAAATGGAGGAGGGTTTTTCAGTGTTACAACTTGAAAAAATTAGAAATAAAAAGGGGGCCAAATAGACCTTTTTCAATTTAATTAAAGAGTAAATAATATTCATCGGAGAGTGTATTTATAAATTGAAATATTCAATTAAAAGAATGAAAAGGCTGCCTCATTACGACAGCCTTTAATTGTAATCAACCTAAACTTGGATTTTTGGTGCAAGTGGTAGCAGTTCTGGTTTCATCATTTGGCCATGGAAATCCTTGCCTATCTACACAACCCGTACCAGATGGACAGCAAACATGATTCCCCGGCAAAGGCTCTGCTCCCTGAGCATTGGATTCAGAACTGTTAAACATAAAGGCAACTCCCATGCAGAATAGCCCTCCAACGAGTAATTTTTTAATCTTTCTCATATTTATGAAATTTTAGTGGTTAATAATTACGTTAAGGTCAAAATCTATTTCATCAAAACTCCTAAAAATACAGGAATGGCGTTTCTTTTGCAAACGGCTGAAAATCAATTTAAAGAAAAATTAAGGTGATAACTGAGGATAAAATCAAAAAAGCCGCTTGAAATCAAATTCAAGCGGCTGTTTAATGGTCAGATTTTTAGATTTCTCACTTAAGGCTTCGCACTTCTACCAAGTTCTTCCTCCGCTTGGTCTGCCTCTTTCCCAAGGATTATTGGATGGCTCAGGCTCTTTGAAGTTGCCAAGGATATACGTGAAAGTCAGCATGCCATAACGAGTCAGGACATTGGTGAATACATCCGTTACGGCTACATCGGAGATGGTACGGCTGATGCTGTTGTTTTGATTCAATAAGTCAAAGATCACGACTTTCAATTCTGCCTTGTTATTCTTCGCAAATCGCTGACCTGCTTCAATATTCCAAAGCCAAACTGACTGATCCAAACCGGCAGACAATCCTCTGTAGAAGGTATTATTGATATTATTTCCGATAAAAGTTTTCCCATTATTCGGAGAATAATACAGTCTCAAGTTAGACTCCTGGATGTAGTAGTTTTGATCCAGATTCGACTGCAAGCTGGAGTTGACGATGGTATAGGTACCCGTAGTGCTGATCGTGAAGTCTACATTCTTACTGATATTACTGCTGAGTGTAAAGCCTTGACTCAAGTCGATATTGTCATTCAGATTCAGATCTCCATTGATCAAACCAGGAGTTCTGTTGAATCCTAATCGGGTATTCAAGTTCAGATTCGACTTGATTTTCTTTACTGGCATCCCGTAGGTTAAGAAGAATCGAGTTCTGAAGTTGCCATCCAAGTTCTCCGGTCTGGAGATTTGTCCACCTGGGCGAAGGAGAATCTCTCCGTTGATCAGCGTATCCTGAGCCGTGAGAAAGGTGCTATTTCCGATGAAATTTGAGGTGGCAGAATAATTCAGAAACATGAATAAGGTCTTGGATTTCTCCAGATTTACCTTGCTGATATTTGCAAAAATATTGTGGTTAAAACTCTGTCCCAAGTTAGGATTACCCACTCTAAGATTCAATGGATTTTGGTTATTAACCACATTTTGTAGCTCAGTTACGCTTGGCTCATCCGTATCAGTTCGGTAGCGAACTCTCCATGAAAAACCCGTCTCGCGATTTCGGAAGTTGACATTTGCACTTGGGAGGACATTGTTGAAACTCCTTTTAAAAATGCCTTCCGTAGGGAAAAATGCCTCGTTGTTTAATTGAGCATTTTGATAATCCAGATTCAAATTGATGCTGTAGCCCTTATCATTGAAGGCATAACCGGTCCGAAGACGCTGTGTGATGAATTTATTATCAAACTCATTACTCAATGCTGTATCGAGTACATATTGATTTTCCCGATCCAACACACGGGTTTTCTGATCCGCTCTTGTATTGTTATTGCTGACTTGGTATCCAATAGTTCCGATTGATTTTTCTCCCAATGGCTCAGTCAATGTTGCGTCGACTCGGTAGTTAAATCCATCATTCAGTGCGTTTGTTGTTTGTTCTGTGGTGTCTAAACGATCCCGATTGTAATCCACACTAGCTGCCAATAAATCAGATAGCTGATCACGATTAGACCAGGTGGTATTGATATCTGTGGAAAGTGTTCTTCCTTTCTTATCAAATTTATACCGATAGGTGATGTTATTTGAGATGTTCAAAGCCTTGGTCTCTGTATTTGAAGTAGAGCGAAGCGCACTCAGTGAGTCTCCGGTGCTGGCTAAAGTCAAAGCATCTCGATCACTGAAAGTCCTGTTATCTTGATAAGAGAACGAAGGTGTAATCACTAAGGAATTTTTCTCATTCAAATCTGCCTCAATTCTTGCATTTGCGCGGTGATTGAAGTTCTCCACCGAATTGATTAAGTTTTCCTGATAGATCTGGCTTAGGCTTTCGCTGATTACTGTCTCTCGATTAGTGATTTGGCTGAGGTTATTTGCGGTATTATTGAAGAAGTAGTTACCGGTGAAATTCACTTTTTTGCCCCATTTGTCGCTGTAGTTTAGACCTATGGCATTGGTGCTAATGATACCAATGTCATTTCCGCCAGAGAAAGCATTGTTTCCCCCTCTTCCCCTTCCACCACCTCCACCACCGGCGGAGGCATTAGCGCTGACGCCTGCGAGGTCTTGGCTTGAGAAGTTTTGCTGATTGATGTTGTTGAAAAGACCTAGAATTGAAATTCGCTGATCTCCTTTGAACAGGTTGACACTTCCACCGGCTGAGTAACGGTCGTCTGTACCGTATCCGGCATAAGCCCGACCGAACTGGCCATTTTTTCGATCCTCCCGAAGAATAATATTGATGGTCTTGGTGTAAGTACCATCATCAAAGCCAGTTAATCGGCTTTGATCTGAGCGCTGATCCAGCACTTCCACTCGTTCGATTGCATCAGCTGGCAAGTTTCGAAGGGCAATACTTGGATCCGAGCCAAAAAATTCTCTACCGTCTACCAGTATTTTTTGTACTGCTTCTCCTTGAGCTTGCAGCTGCCCACCTTGCATCGTGATGCCAGGCAATTTCCTTATCAGGTCTTCCGCTTGTGCATTTTCTTGAGTTTTGAAGGCTTTGGCATTAAAGGAAGTGGTATCTCCTCTTTGCTCGCCTACTGGATTGAGTCCTTCGATGACTATTTCATCAAGAACCTGAGAATCCTCCAGAAGGACTAACTCTCCTAAATCTATTGGATCTCTGAAATTGTGAGCTTTGGTAATGGTCAAATAGCCGATAAATTTAATTTCTATCTTGACATCAGGTATTTGAGGTCTAGCGATTTCAAATTTACCCTGGCCATCGGTCACCGTGCCTACTAAAAGCGAATCTGTGACGGTTTTGATCAGCACATTTGCACCGACCATTGGGGTTTTTGTGACCCCATCAAACACAGTTCCGATCAAAATTCTTGCAGGACGGTCTTCCCCTGTTGGCCTTTGTCCAAAGGAAGGAAAAGCCAGTAAGCTGCTAAAAATCAGTAAAATAATAATGTAGTTCTTTTTCATATTGCTGCAAATGTCTAAGACTTTGACTGTTTGGCAATGCGAAAGGTTTACTTAGGGATTAGATAAAAATAAGAATGGATACAGGGCAGGATAAAAGGCTTTTTACCCATTTGAACTACGAGAAGATTTAAACTTGTTCCATAATATCCGGGTAGGATATTCCAAAGTGGCTGTCGTGATAGATCGCCTCCCCATTTTTGATGATTATAACTTGGGGAGATTCATGTGGGACCCCAAATTCCCGAGCTACTAAATTCGATAGTTCGCGGTGGGCAATCAGATCTAAAAAGTATGGAACAACCTTTTCCTCGTCCCCATTTTTCCATTTGCGAAGCAAGCGATCCAGTGACATGCCACTCACTGAGCAGCGGGTACTGTGCTTGAAGATCATTACGGAAGTCGATTCGCTGAGTGCTTTGATTTCGGCGATTTGTTCGGGTTGTGTAAGTTTATTCCAGTTCATTTCTTTATTCTTTACTTTTGGGACAATACTTGCAGGGAAGAAATAGTTCCTTTCGAAGCTTCAGCAACTCATGAAAATATCTCCTTTCTACCAGTTAATTAAAAGTATTCTTTTTCTGGCCTTGTTAGCATTCAGTTTTTCAGCTTGCAAAAGCCTCAGTTCCACCAGCAATCCTGGTTCTAGTCCCATGCCTCCGCCGGCGATCTCATCCGTGAATGTGCCACTTCAGATCCCCAAAGCTACGCTGGATAAAATCTTCAATTCTCAGATTCCCAAAATCCTTTTTGAAGAGAAGGGACTTGATATGGGTTCGGGAATTAATGGAGATTTAAAGTTGACTCGAAATGGTACAATCACTTGGACGGCATTGGATAGTCAATTGATCCAATTGACTGTTCCAGTTTTGGTCGAAGGACAAGTGGGGCTGAAAAAGGGAGGTCTGGGAAGTCTTTTCAAATCTAAAATTCCAATCAATGAACAATTCAATCCGGTGTTTGTGGTGGACCCTGAGATCAATTCCAATTGGGATTTGGGAATCAAAGCATTTGAATTAGTCGACTTGGGAGGCTCGCTGACCCTTGATGTGCTGGGGATGCAAATTGATTTGAGTAGTCTGGTAGGAAAGGAGATTCGGAAATGGAGTGAGCAGAATCTTATCGGTAAAGAATCCATTGCCTCCTTGAAGCCATTGGTTGACTTGACCTGGGCGCAGGTCGGAAAGCCATTTCAAGTGGAACTAGAGGGGGTGCAGACCGCTTTTTCGATCCAGCCTCAGGAAGTTCGATTCAAAGAGTTTTTTGACGCCAATCAGAACTTCAATGTCTGGTTGGGGCTTACCGGGAAAGTGAATTCACATCCTGCTACGGCAGCTCCATCGCGAGCTTTTCCTTTGCCAAAACTTGGTCCAAATGAAAATGCCAAAAATGAGCTGGTGATCCTGATGCCGTTAAGTGTCAGCTATTCGGACCTAGATCAGCTTTTTGCCGAGAATCTTGCAGATAAGTTATTTCGAATAGACAAGAAAACCACGATGATTCCTTCCAATATCAAACCCCAGTCTTTTGGAGAATTGATAGCCGTAAGCATGGATTTCTTTGCCGAGCAAAGTAATGGTAAGTCTTTGGAAGGGACAATTTTTGCAGTTGGAAAACCTGCCTACGATGCACAGCTGCGTCGCTTGATTATTGAGGATGTGAATTTCAAATTGGAAAGTGGAAATCTTGGAGCACAAACTGGAGTAAGACTGAAAAAACGAAAAATAATTAAGAATATCGAAATGAGAGCGGTGTTTCCGATTGGGGAATTGTTGGATGGAAGTTTGGGGTCTATTCAGGATAGATTGGGATTGTCCACCCCGATTGCAGATCTGGAAATTCAAAATCTAACTATCCTGCCTTCCGGGTTTTATCCCATGAAAAATGGCCTGCTTATCCAGATCAAAGCGACTGGAAAAGTTGGGGTAGATTGGAAATAAAAAGCGCCCTCTTTTGGACCTCTAATTTTTGCACTAGATTTTTTTTCATGAAAGGTATTGCCTCATAAGCGAAACGGTTTTAGGTTAAATCTAACCCAGCTCCCCAGCTTTAGAGAGCGAAAATCTGGATGAAATGGGGCCTATGATTTCATGAATCAATGCTGCACCGATCACTACTCCTATAATAATTGACCCAGTTTCTTTAAAAACAGGGTCTTTTGCGAGTAGCAGAGCAAGACCAATTACAATACCACCTTGAGGAAGTAGTCCGCCTGCAGTGTATTTCATAACTTTTGAATCGGACTTGGCGATTTTCGCCCCTGCGTATATGCCTGAAAATTTTCCGATTATCCTGGCAATGATATAGATAAGAATAAGTGCATAGCTTCCTGTTATGGAGCTCAGGCTCAACTGCATGCCGGATAAAGTAAAAAATACCACAAAAATCAACTCATCAGTATAGCGTTCAATGAGCTTGAAGATTTTGTCTGAAAGCGGATTAAAATTCACAACAACAGCTCCGAGAGCTATGGTAGCTAGAAGAGACTCAAATCCGAAGTAATCTGCAACTCCGTAGCTCAATAAAATTAAGCTTATCGTTAAAACGATTAAAGTTCCTTCCTCCTGTTTTTTAAAAATTTTGGTGATCAAATAAAATAGTAAGCCAATCAATCCTCCCACAAGTATTGCACCGCCAATATTTAAGCCCAGATCCAATAGGGTCTTGCTGAACTCAATGTCTGATTTTCCCAAAAAGAAAGCTGCAAACGCAGTAACTAAGGTGTAAATAATAATTCCAATGATATCATCAAATGCTGCAATACCCATCATCGTGGAGCTCACCTCACCTTTTGCCTTATATTCATGCATTACGGCTAATGTGGCAGATGGATCCGTGGGTGCTGCCAGAGAGGCGAGAATCAGACTAATAGCGATTATCACATGAATTGAATCGAAGATGTGAATGAAAAAATAAAGGGTTAAAAACATAAACAGGAAAACAGAAATGAATGCAAAGACACATTCCATGACTGTTAAGGTTAGGATCTTGCTTCCTGTAGTCCTGAGTTTTTGTAGCGATAATGAACCGCCTATTGAAAATGTTATTACAGATAAGGAAATGGAAAGTAATGGGTCGGTGTGATCAACAAACTCATAGGACATGATTCCCGATAAATCTGGATTTAGGAGTAGCCCCGCCAAAATGTATCCTGAAATTTTGGGGAGTTTTATTTTTTCTGCCAACTCTCCGGCTAGATACCCAATGAATATTAAAATCCCGATACTTAATATTACATCCATAAGCTCTGATATTTTTTTGGAAACCATTGGATGTATTAAAATACATTTTTAAACCTTCCTTTAAAAGTTATTTACAATTGAATTTGCTGTAAACCGGTTCGATTTTTTTTTAAAAAAGCACATTCTTACAGTATCGATCCCATGTATACAAGAAGGAAGCTATTGGGAGTAGAAGCCAGAGTGAAAATGTAAAAACTTAATGAGATTGGGAGGTCGCGGCGGATATAATTCCTAAATCGCGAACACCCGAAAATACCCAACCTTTACTTCCATGCTCGTATAGATCTGCTTTTAATGGGGAATTTTGGGTACGCCTCAGCCCTGCTTTGATTGGAGCTCTGACTCTCTTGGTCGTCTGGAAAACAGTGAAAGCCCTCAGTGGAAATCTCTTTGCCCTAAGCCTGAACGCCATTGCTTTTATATTCTCAGCAATGGCCCGGTTTAATATTCTTTTCCAGCCAAATTCGGTCGATATCCTTTTCTGGACTTTGGTCCTTTACACGCTTGTCCGATTTTTCCAGACAGATCAGCCGAAGTGGGTTTATCCGCTCGCACTTTCCTTTGCTTTCGGGTTTCTCAATAAATACAACATCGCCTTTCTCGCAATGGCGTTATTGCCTGCTTTGATTTTGACTTCACAGCGCAGCATTTTCACCAATCGGCATTTGTATTTCGCCCTCATCCTTGCGTTACTTTTGATCAGGCCCAACCTGTATTGGAAATGGTAAAACGGCTTTCCGGTCCTCTTCCACATGGAGCAGTTGACCAAACACCAATTGGTCAATATGTACGAAGCGGATTTCTGAAGGAGCAATTGCTCTTTTTCTATCCATCAATTTTCATTTTGGTCGCAGGATTGATCGGGCTCTTGAGAGCGGAAGAATTCAAAAACTTCCGTTTTCTCTTCTGGACGGAGGTCTTCACTCTGGCTATTTTCACCTGGTTTCAGGCCAAAGGCTACTACGCCCTTGGACTTTATCCGATTCTGCTGGCTTTCGGTTCCGTCTGGATAGAGAGACTGCTAAACAAAAATCCCGATCCTATCATTTCGAGCGAAGCGAGAAATCTCTCCTTTTGGAAAAGAATCCTCAAACCGATTCTACTTATCATCCCTCCCCTCCTGTTCCTTCCTGCATTTACCCTGATCCATCCGGTTTATTCGCCGGAGCGCCTGATGAAAGATCCTCCTGATTATACCAAACTAGGCCTGAATCGCTGGGAAGACGGAAAGGTGCACCCCATTCCTCAGGACTTTGCAGATATGCTGGGCTGGAGCGAACGGGCACACTTGGTAGATTCCGAGTATTCTTTGACACCAAAAGATGGCCGAACCATGGTCCTCTGCGACTATTACGGGGAGGCGGGCGCGATCAATTATTACTCCAAAATCCCCGAACTCGAAGCCTTGACCA
>JAFMBQ010000180.1 GCA_017858365.1 Algoriphagus sp.
TCAAAATCAGGTTTTGCGACAAATCGGAAACTTCGACTTTGGCTCAAGAAAGTCAAGCCTAAGGAACTTGACGAGCAATTTGAGCGAAATCACAACAATGTTTTTTCAAAAATAGATTGCTTGGATTGTGCTAACTGCTGCAAGACGACTAGCCCAATCTTTTTGAATACTGATATTGATCGATTGGCAAAAGGTTTCCGAATGAAGAGCATTGCTTTTATTTCCCAATATCTCCATCGTGATGAGGAAGGAGATTATGTATTGAATTTTTCTCCTTGTCCTTTCCTCGGAGAAGATAATAAGTGCGCTGTCTATGAAGATAGACCTAAGGCTTGTCGAGAGTATCCACACACCAATCGGAAGAATATGCATGGTATTTTGGAGCTTTCTTTAAAAAATACCCTAGTTTGTCCTGCAGTTTTCAAAATTTTCAGACAGATTGGGGACGATTATAGGAAGTAATCTGATTCTTTTGCTTTTTTGAAATTCAAACCTATGGAGAATAATATGCAAAATATGGATACACACTTTTTGGGTGTAGATGTGGGAGGAACACATTTAAAGATCGGATTGGTCGATAAAAAAGGAGAAATTTTAGATTTTCAAAAGGAAGATACCACTCCTTATCGTGACGATGAGCATGGCTTTGGTCCCTGCTTTATTAAAGGTTTAAAAAAGTACCTCGAGAAATATCCAACCGTTCAAAAAATTGGGATTGGACTTCCAGGATTGATTTCCAAAGACCGAACCACAACACTTGAGATTCCTGCTATCCCCTCTTTAAATGGATTTAATTTAAAAGGTGGATTAGAAAATGCCTACCCTGAGCATGAATTTTTCCTAGAGAATGATGCCGCTGCCGCTGCAATGGGTGAATTCTATTATGGAAAGGATAATCCTGAAGAAAACTTTATTTTCATCACCATGGGGACTGGTATCGGAAGTGCACTGCTTTTGGATGGTCAAGTTTTCAAAGGCTCTAGAGGCAACGCCATGGAAATGGGACATATGCTTGCTCAGGGGACAGCAGGTCTAGAGACACTGATTGGAAGAAAAGGAATCTTGTCTATTATGGCAAGGATGATAGCGGCTTACCCCGAGAAAGCGGGTTCATTAATAGGAGCAGAGCTTGGTACACACTTATTAGTGGATACTGCAAAAGCTGGCAATCCTGTATCCTTAATGGTTTTTGAAGAAGTAGGAAGAATTCTTGGAGAAGCTATTGTTTCCACCATCCGGATTTTGGATATCAATACCGTTTACTTTGGAGGTGGTATTTCTGCAGGATTAGAATTCATGATGCCTAAACTTGAGCATACCATCAAGCAGTATTTGACACCTTACTATGTAAAGGATCTAAAGCTTAGGAAAGCGACTTTGGAAAATAATGCTGGAACACTAGGCGCAGCTGCACTATGCTTTATGGGTTCTGGGTTGTAATATTTACCTCAGATACTTTACTGATCGCATTCATTCGAAAAAGAATCCTTAGGGGTTCTTTTTCTATTTTCACCCCATCACACTGGATACTTGGCTCGAGGAAATAAAAGAAAAAACTTTGGCTTTTATCAACTAATTCTACCCGATCTGGTCTTCCAAAAGTCTTGATTAAGGCCTGATTATTGGCACCTAGAAAAGTGTTTTTGATTCGTTGTAACTCTTCAAGATCCTGAATACGCAATCCTTCACAACCGTAGCGGTCAGATTTCCAATTTTCCATATTTAGATTGCCAGTATCAAGCTTGCTGCTACAAGCAAGGAGAATCATACTTCCGATGAGACATAGCAAAATTCCAAAAGTTCTGTACATAATCTGATGTTAGATAATAATGAAGAAAACAGAGAATTAAGATTATCTGTTTAGGTGATTTGAAAAGTCTTTTTGGGAAAATATTTTAACTTATAGCTACTTCGGACTTTTTTCAAAGGCCTCTGATTTTCATTATTTTGACGATTTTTCCGAAAGTAATAGTCAAATATAAACATAAAGTGAACATCAAACAGTCCAATTCTGTTTGCCTAATTCGGTTATATTAGCACATTCAATCCCCTTTAGCATGTTATATAGATTTGGAAAAGCGTTTTATTTTCTATCCCTTTTTGGTTTTATTTTCTTCTTACTTTACTTCTATTCTGCAATGGCTGAGTCGGTTGGCTATAGTATGGACGACAATGGTTTGGTGATCAACAAAATTTCTAAAGAAACCTTTTTCTATTCAATGATCGGGATTTTTGTGATCTTGAATGCACTGGTTTTACTTCCACCAAAGCTACTTGAAACCAAAATGCATCGAGGATTGCACCGGATTTTCCCAGTAGGGGATAATTACAGGGATTATTTTCTAGGTTGGTTTTACTCCTTTGGGGGAATTCTGAATATCAGTCTTAGTATAATGGTTCTTTACACCCACGCGATCAATAACCAGCAAGAAATAGCAGCTAGTAAGTTCAATTTCTTCTTTTATTTGATTCCCTCGCTTTCATTAATTTGGGTTATTGGATTGTTCATTATTTTGAGTGGGAAATTCAAGCAAATCCAAAAGAAATCTATCTAAGAATAAATATAAAAGATGGCAGAATTAAGTAGTTACACCGAAGATAGTATCAAATCTCTCGATTGGAGAGAGCATATTCGACTTCGGCCTGGAATGTATATCGGTAAACTTGGTGATGGTAGCGCTCATGATGATGGAATCTATGTGATGGTCAAAGAGATCCTAGATAACTCCATTGATGAGCACATGATGGGTTTTGGTCGTACGATCGATGTAAAAATCACAGAGCAAAAAGTTGAAGTTCGTGATTATGGACGTGGAATTCCTTTGGGGAAAGTCATTGACTGTGTATCCAAGATTAACACAGGTGGTAAATATGATTCAGGGGCATTTCAAAAATCTGTTGGATTGAACGGTGTCGGTACCAAAGCAGTGAATGCGCTTTCGGACTTCTTTAAAGTACAGGCTTACCGAGACGGCGAAACCAAAGTGGCAGAATTTGAGAAAGGGATTCTTACCAATGACATCCCGATCGGAAAAACCTCAGATCGAAATGGCACTAAAATCACTTTTTCTCCAGATGGAGGAATCTTCAAAAATTATCATTTCATACCTGAATACCTCGAAAATCAGATTTGGTATTACGCCTTTTTGAATGCTGGACTTACCATTAATTACAATGGGAAGAAGTATTTTTCAGATCGCGGGCTTTATGACCTTTTGTCAAGCAAAGTGGATGAAGAGTCCATTCGCTACCCGATTATTCATTTGAAAGGCAATGATATTGAGTTGGCGATTACTCATTCAAATCAATATGGAGAAGAATACTACTCTTTCGTTAACGGTCAATACACCACGCAAGGAGGTACACACTTAGCAGCCTTCCGAGAGGCAATCGTAAAAACCATTCGAGAATTTTATAAAAAAGATTACGACTCATCGGATATTCGACAAAGCGTTGTAGCTGCGATCGCAGTACGAGTACAAGAACCCGTCTTCGAATCTCAGACTAAGACTAAATTGGGTTCTCAATCTATTGGACCAGAGGGGCCTACGCTTCGAACATTCGTAAATGATTTCGTCAAGACCGCACTCGATAATTATCTTCATAAAAATCCAGCTGTAGCAGATGCATTATTGAAGCGAATACTCCAATCAGAGCGTGAACGAAAAGAGATTTCAGGGATCAAGAAATTGGCTAATGATCGAGCAAAGAAAGCTAATCTTCACAATAAGAAATTGAGGGATTGCAGAGTTCATTATGATGATCCAAAGGCTAGTGAAGATGCCAAAAACAATACCATGTTGTTTTTGACAGAAGGTGATTCCGCTTCAGGTTCGATCACCAAATCACGAGATGTGCAAACTCAGGCAGTATTTTCACTTCGGGGTAAGCCTTTGAACTGCTTCGGAATGACCAAGAAAGTGGTCTATGAAAATGAAGAATTTAATCTACTCCAGCATGCACTTAATATTGAGGATGGAATAGAAAATCTTCGCTATAGGAAGATTGTAATTGCAACAGATGCTGATGTCGATGGCATGCACATCCGATTGCTGATCATGACATATTTCCTTCAGTTTTTCCCTGATCTGGTGAAAAATGGTCACTTGTTCATCTTAGATACCCCATTATTTCGAGTGCGAAATAAGAAAGAAACAATCTATTGCTATACCGATGAGGAGCGCCAACGTGCAATTCATAAACTAGGCAATAAACCAGAAATCACTCGATTCAAGGGGCTAGGGGAGATCTCTCCTGACGAGTTTGGAACATTCATTGGTGAGGACATTCGTTTAGAACCCATCATTCTAAACAAGGAAACTAAAATTC
Organism: Algoriphagus sp.; assembly: GCA_017858365.1. Taxonomy (GTDB): domain Bacteria; phylum Bacteroidota; class Bacteroidia; order Cytophagales; family Cyclobacteriaceae; genus Algoriphagus. Next base: position 4,330 of record JAFMBQ010000180.1, read on the forward strand.
CGGACCTCTTGTCTTTCTATATGGGGAAAAATACGCCTGATCGTCAGATTTTCATCATTAAGAACTTGAAGGTTGAAAAAGATTTGGCTTTGGAAGATCCCACAGGAGTAGGAACGGAAGAGGTTGAAGCTGCCTAATCAGACATCAATTAAATCAAAGATAAAAGCAAAAGAAAAGTCTATTCGGTGTTGAGCTGAAACTTTTCAAACGGTATAAAATACATGAGTGAAGAAATAGATAAGCCACAAGATTCAGGTGAGACCTTGCACAATGCAGCTCCAGTTTCGGGGATGTACAAGGATTGGTTTTTAGACTATGCATCTTATGTAATCCTTGAGCGGGCAGTTCCGGCGATCGAAGATGGTCTAAAGCCAGTTCAGCGAAGGATCTTGCATGCAATGAAGGAGATGGATGACGGACGATTCAATAAAGTCGCCAACATCATCGGTCAGTCCATGCAGTACCATCCCCATGGAGACGCATCGATTGGAGATGCCATTGTCAATATTGGGCAAAAAGAACTGCTAATCGAAACTCAGGGAAACTGGGGTGATATGCGAACAGGTGATCGTGCAGCTGCTGCCCGATACATTGAGGCCAGATTATCCAAGTTTGCTTTGGAAGTTGTATTCAATCCACAAACGACGGATTGGCAACTTAGCTACGATGGACGTAAACGAGAACCTATTACGCTACCCATGAAGTTTCCGTTACTCCTAGCTCAAGGGGTAGAAGGAATTGCTGTTGGACTGTCCACTAAGATTCTTCCTCATAATTTCATTGAACTTATCGAAGGGTCTATTGAAATCCTAAATGGAAATAAAGCCAATATTTTACCTGACTTTATTACAGGAGGTATGGCTGATTTTACAGAATATAACCAAGGCCTGAGAGGAGGCAAGGTTAAGGTTCGTGCACGAATTGAAGAGGAGGATAGTAAGACCTTATTAATCAAAGAAATACCCTACGGCACAACGACCGATTCACTGATTGATTCTATCCTAAAAGCGAATGACAAAGGAAAGATAAAAATCAAAAAAGTCGTCGACAATACTGCTAAGGATGTTGAGATTGCGATTCAATTGGCTCCGGGAGTATCGCCTGATGTGACCATAGATGCACTCTATGCATTTACGGACTGCGAGGTTTCCATTTCACCAAATGCCTGTGTGATTGTAAAGGATTCTCCAGTTTTCATCACAGTAAATGAAATCCTAGAATACAATACCACCCAGACCAAGCAGCTACTCAAGCGAGAGCTGGAGATTCGTAAAGCTGAATTGCTTGAAAAACTTCTTTTCTCCTCGCTGGAAAAAATATTTATCGAGAACCGAATCTACCGAGATATCGAAGAGTGTACCACTTGGGCGGCAGTTTTGGTTGCAATCGATAAGGGATTGGATCCTTACAAGCCAGATTTTTACAGAGAGATCGTGCAAGAAGATTTGGTACGACTTACTGAAATAAAGATCAAGCGAATTTCGAAGTTTGATGCCTTTAAGGCAGATGAGTTGATGAAGCGACTTCAGGATGAATTGAAGGAAGTGAATCACCATCTTCGAAACTTGACTGAATTTGCGATCAATTATTACCAAAATCTGTTAACCAAATATGGTAAAGGGAGAGAACGGAAGACAGAAATTAGAACCTTTGATACCATTGAAGCCACCGTTGTAGCAGCAAATAATGCAAAGCTCTATGTAAACAGAGCTGATGGATTTGTGGGCTCTGGCTTGAAAAAGGATGAATTTGTAGCCGATTGTTCTGATCTAGATGATATTATAGTCATTCGAAAAGACGGCGTCTGCATGGTTTCCAAGATTCAAGAGAAGAATTTCATGGGAAAGGATATTCTGCATGTGGCCGTTTTCCGCAAAGGTGACGAGCGGATGATATATAATTTTATCTACCTGGATGGGGAATCTGGAAGAACGATGGTCAAGCGGTTCCAAGTATTAGCTGTTACCCGAGATAAAGAATATAACCTCACCAAAGGCACTAAGGGAACGAAGCACATGTATCTCACTGCTAATCCAAATGGGGAGGCTGAGATTATTACCGTTTTCCTGACCCAAGGGGCAAAAGCTCGAGTAAAGGTTTTTGATTTTGATTTTGCTACGATAGAAATCAAAGGGAGGTCTGCCGGCGGAAATATTCTAACGAAATACCCGGTACGTAAAATCCAGTTAAAGATGGAAGGTGTTTCGACTTTAGGCGGTTTGAATATCTACTACGATCCAATTGTGGGTAGACTGAATACTGATGGAAGAGGTAAATTGATCGGGAATTTCTTGGGAGAAGATAAGATTTTGGTTTGCTACAAAAATGGTGACTATGAGCTCACGAGCTTTGAACTAACCAATAGATATGTGGCTTCTGAAGTGCTTTTGATTGAGAAATTTGATCCAGAGGCCGTTATTTCTGCGGTATATTTCGATGGTGGAAGTAAGATTTATTATGTCAAGCGATTCCAAATCGAAACAACTACTGCCAATAAGAAATTTAATTTTATTTCTGACCATAAGCAGTCCTATCTTAAATTGATCACCACCGAAAAGCAGCCTCAAGTAGCGGTCAAATTCCTGAAAGGAAAAGAAGAAGAGGAAATGGAATACGATTTTGATATGCTGATCGATGTCAAAGGATGGAAAGCCGTAGGTAATAAATTGAGTTCATATCCTGTAAATGAAGTCAAGCTTATTGTTTCTGCTAAAAGTGAACCTGAGCAAATCGAAAATCCAGATGTAGCAGATGAACTCGATGATTCAGAGGAAGAATTGGATGTAGGAACTACGATAAACTTATCTCCTAAGAAAGATGATGAGGAACAATTAGGCCTATTTTAGACCTTTTGTGTGATTAGATATGGAAACACCTGATCAGGGATTATTGGATTACTTAGCCTCTTTCATTTCTGAAAATAAAAAATCAGCGATCGAAAATGCGCTAAAAGAGCGTACAAGATTCTATACAGTCGTGTTGGAAGATATCTTTAAGCCTCACAATGCCAGTGCTGTACTTCGAACCTGCGATTGCTTTGGAATACAAGATGTACATGTTATTGAAAAGGCCAATCAATATAAAGTCAACCCTTATGTGACTCGAGGTGCTTCTCAGTGGATCGACTTACATAAATATGACTCCACTGAAGGTTCAGCTGTTTTGGACTGCTTTACTAAGTTAAAGACAAAGGGATATAAAATATATGGGACTTCTCCAGTTCCTGGATCTATGACCCTTCATGAGTTAGACCCAACCCAAAAGATTGCCTTGGTCTTTGGAAATGAGCATGATGGAATCAGTGAGGAAGTCACAAAAAATGTAGACGGTCTAGTTCATATCCCAATGATGGGGTTTTCAGAGAGTTTCAATATTTCTGTATCGGCCTCTATCTTTTTGTATGATCTTCGAAAGCGAGCTAAGGAACTTGGGGTTTCGGATTTTTTCCTAGCGGAAGCAGAAAAGCAAGAACTAAGGATACGTTGGTATAGGGATGTGGTAAGGCGTTCAGACTTGATTGAAAAAGCGTACTATAATAAGTAGCTAGACTTAAGAATCAAGAACTGAGATCAAAGAATCAAGAGGTCAAAAGTAATTATCAGAAATGAGCAGGAAGAAATAAATTATGGGCCAAAGGGTAATTGTTCAGTTTGGCCTCATCGGTCAACGGTCATCGAACAACTGACTAGACCATAAAAAAAACTACCTCAATTCAAATTAGCTTAAATCTTGGTTCTAATCTCTAATATCTTATGTCTAAAATCTTACCTCTCAATTCTTCTTAAAAATAGAGTCTAGCTTTTGACCAAAGGTATCTCCTGACTTTTTGTTTTTTTCGCGTTGTCGTTGGCGCTGTTTCTTTTTTTGCTCCTTACTTTTAACTAGAACAATACGAGCAGAAATACCTACTTGCCCACGATAGAATTCATTTCTACCGCTAATATTTACATTTGGCTTATAATCCAAAGAGATGACCGTGTTAGCCACCGTGAGTTCCACACCACCGATTAAATCCACTCCCAAGGTACTGTTACCATAAGTCTGAACCAATTCTTTATTTACTTCGTCCTTGAAGGTGCTGGCTTCCCTACCAAAAGACACACCAGCCCCATAATAATAATTAAAGCGTTTCG
>JAFMBQ010000181.1 GCA_017858365.1 Algoriphagus sp.
CCTCCAGGAGTTCGGAACTCGTCACTTCTAGCGGATTTCAAGAATGTACCCCCTCGCTCCAAAACGTGAGTGATGTGACGGGATTCAAGTTTCTTGATGTCATTTTGGATCATCCCTTCGTAGCCTCGATAGATTCCATACATATCTAGATTGTAATAGAATCCAGCGCGGACTACCGCTCTGATCGCAGCGTTCATTCCAGGAGAATCACCTCCTGAAGTTAGTACGCCAATTTTTTTTATGGTTTTAGGTTCCATTTATAGGTTTTGAGTTATGGCTTTGAACATCAGTTCAGCTGAAGCAGGATTGGTTGCTAAAGGGATATTGTGTACGTCACAAATTCGCATCAGCATTTGTACATCAGGTTCATGTGGGTGTTTATCTAGTGGGTCCCTAAAGAAAATCACCAAATCCAGTTCCTTCTGAGCTGCCATTGCCGCGATTTGCGCATCACCTCCAATTGGTCCTGAGAGAAGTTTTTGAACTTCAAATCCTGCTTTTTCGATATGCAATCCAGTAGTACCAGTCGCTACAAGTGAAACGTCAGAGCGAAGCAAGCGTTCTTTAAAGCCACTTAAAAAATGGACCATATCAGCTTTTTTTCCATCATGGGCGATAAGGGCAATTTTCATCAATTTGGTATTAATAGGTTTAACTCAAAGGTATGAAAATTTCTATTTTTTCAATTTCCGAGTTTTAGAATACCGTTGGAATTTAAGACAGGTTAATTCGAATAAGGCCTAATTATAATTACTTTACGAGTTACATTTTCCCTCCAAATAAAGAAGAAAGGTATATTCTAAAGCTAATTCTTTCAGTGCATTGAATCTTCCTGATGCGCCGCCATGTCCAGCATCCATATTGGTATGGAGTAAAAGAAGGTTTTGATCAGTTTTGAGCTCCCGCAATTTGGCCACCCATTTGGTTGGCTCCCAATATTGAACTTGGCTATCATGCAATCCAGAAGTGACAAGGAGATTTGGGTAATCTTTTGCAGTCACGTTATCATAGGGCGAGTAGGAGAGCATATAGTCGTAGTATTCCCTGATTTTCGGATTTCCCCATTCTTGAAATTCGCCAGTAGTAAGAGGAATGCTCTCATCCAACATCGTAGTCACCACATCAACAAAAGGAACTGCAGCGATCAGACCGTTAAATAATTCTGGCTTCATATTCATCACAGCTCCCATCAACAGTCCACCAGCACTACCTCCCATACCATAAAGATGTGAGGGAGAGGTGTATTTTTCTGCTATTAGATGTTCTGCACAGGCGATGAAATCAGAAAAAGTATTTCGTTTTCGAAGCATTTTGCCATCCTCATACCAATGTCTTCCTAAGTCCTCTCCACCACGGATATGAGCAATAGCAAATACAAAACCTCGGTCCAAAAGGCTCAGTCTTGTGCTTGAAAAATATGCCTCAGAGCTGTAGCCATAGGAGCCATAAGAATATAAAAGTAAAGGGTTTGAGCCATCTGGCTTAAATAGGTCAATCTTATAGATTAGCGAGATAGGAACCATGATATCATCTGCTGCTTTTGCCCAGATTCTGGAAGCTTGGTAAGCTGAAGAATCGTACCCTCCGACTATCTCTTGCTGCTTCAGCAAGGTTTTGGTTTGAAGGACCATGTGGTAGTCATAGGTGCTAGCTGGCAGTACCAATGAATTATAGCCGAATCGGAGAATGGGCGTATTGAACTCTGGATTGGTTCCAATCCAAGAAGTATAGGTTTCCTCTTCGAAGGGTAAATAGTGAGCTTCCGAATTGTCCCAAGGCTTGATTTGAATTTGTGTAAGTCCATTAGTTCGCTCCTGAATCACTAAGAAATCTGCAAAAATATCGAAGTCCTCTAGGAGACTTTCTTTTCGATGTCCAATCACATCTTCCCAATTCTCGATCCCCGGATTTTGGATCAGGGTTTTTATCAATTTGAAATTCTGTGCTTCATGATTAGTCCGGATCCAAAAATGATCTTCATAATGATCTGCAGCATATTCCAAATTCGAAACGCGCTCTTGAATTAATCTAAAATCTCCTTCTGGATTAGCAGCTTCCAAGAACCAGATTTCGGAAGAGCTAGTACTCTCTGAATGTATGAGAAGAAATCTCTCAGACTTGGTTTTATGGATGATACAGCTAAATTCCTGATCCTTCTCCTCAAAAATTAGCTGGTCTTTCGAAGAATCAGTTCCTAATTTATGCGAATAGATTTGATAGGATCGAAGAGTTTCGGGGTCTTGTTTCGAATAAAATATGCTCAGATTATCCGCTGCCCAACTGAAATTCCCCGTCACTGTAGGGATTTGATCTTCAAGTATTTCCCCTGACTCTAAATCTTTGAAGTAAATATTATAAATTCTTCTACCCACTTCATCTGCTGCAAATGCTAAGAGTTTTTGATTTGTGGAAACTGATGTTCCTCCGACTTGATAGTAGTTTTTCCCTTCTGCAAGTAGGTTTACATTTAAGATGATTTCTTCAGATGAGGACAAAGACTCTTTCTTTCTGCAGTATATTGGATATTCGCTTCCTTTTTCATATCTAGAATACCAAAAATAACCGGATTTGAAGAAGGGAATACTCTGATCATCTTCCTTTATTCTTCCCTTCATTTCTTCGAAGAGTGAAGTTTGAAAATCCTTTGTTTCCTCTAGCGTTTGAGCTAAGTATTGATTTTCTTGATTGAGGTAATCGATCACTTCAGGATTTTCACGATGATTCATCCAATAGTAATTATCGATGCGCTCATGACCATGAATTTCTAGTTTTTCGGCTATTTTTTTTGCAATAGGTGGTTTCATTTTTTCAATCTATTTGAGGAGACAATGTTAATCAAATTCCCGCTTGGGGTTTTGATTTTGGGCTAATTAAAAACTTAAATGACATTAAAACCTTGATGTCTTAGCTAAAGAAATGATTTTAGCAGGCATTTGTTTTAGACGATAATTATTGAAATATTCATAATAATAATAATTTCAACCAAATTAAATTAACCTCAACCAATTAACCTCAAGCTTATGGGAATGCTAAAAGAGTTTAAAGAATTTGCAGTTAAAGGTAATGTAATTGACCTTGCTGTCGGTGTGATAATCGGTGGAGCCTTCGGGAAAATCGTAGCTTCACTTGTAAATGATATCATCATGCCGCCTGTTGGGTTGCTTCTTGGCGGGATGGATTTCAAAAAATTTATTCTTATCCTAAAGCCAGAAGGAGTAGATGCTGCTGGTGAAGCAATGGCTGCTGTTACATTGAATTATGGTATGTTCATCCAGAATATAGTGGACTTCATGATTGTCGCATTTGTGATTTTTCTTGCGATTAAAGGAATCAATAACATGAAGCGAAAAGAGGAGGAGGCACCTGCAGCACCTGCGGCGCCACCTAAATCTGAAGTGCTTCTGGAAGAAATTCGAGATTTGCTTAAGAAGTAAATCTTTAAACCAAAAGAGGGAAGTTATTTAACTTGCCTCTTTTTTTAGCTCCCTCCCCGCTGTCTTTGATAGACGGTTCGGGCAAAATCCCTGGCTATTCCATGGAGCTTCAGGATTTGATTATAGCTAATGATTTTACTCATTTCTGCTACGTATTTTTCTTCTTCAGTGAGTAATTTACGCTGAATCTCAAATCGCTGCTGTATTCTTTTTTTTGCTTCTGAATCAGAAATTTCTCCACTTCGTAAATCACTAAGTTTACTCATTTGCCTTAAATTACTTTCTCTGACATCATTGAATTGATTGTAAACTGGCCAGAACTTCTCTGCTTGTTCAGGATTCAAATCCAATCTGGAAGTGATAAATGCAATTCGGGCCGCTTGTAGCTTTTCAGGATCGTATCGATCGCCTGTACGCTGGGCAAAGCTAAATCCTATGGTAGATAGGAGAATTGCGAATGTTAGAATGTATTTTTTCATAATTAAAACCAAGTTTGTTCTTCCTGTTCCCATAGTCCTTCGCCCTCTGGAAATTCTTCATTTATTATTTGATCCAAAATCTCGTCCGGGTTTTCGGCCATACTTAAGATGTCCTCAGCTGTCCAATATTGACTATCTATGTAGAGATTGACCTCATCATCCATCGATAGATTCTCTGAATCTATTTGAGGGGAATACAATACCCATAAACCTGCGCTTAGAAATAATGCAATAGTAGCAGCATAGCGCATCCAAGTATTCGTCCGGTTTGTCTTGATCGAACCCATGATCTGATCGGGCAATTGCTCGAAATAGCCCTCTGGTATTTTAAACTCTTCTATTTTTGGTAATTTCCCCATGCGCTGTTTAGACTGATTTTAACCTCAATAGTTTATTCTGACTTTATAGATTCTTCAATTTTTTTTACTGCGTGATGATAGCTAGCCTTCAGAGCTCCTACACTTGTACCAGTAATTTCACTCATTTCCTGATAGCTTAGATCCTCTTGATATTTCAAGTGAAAGACTAGACGCTGTTTATCTGGTAATTTTAGAATTGCCTTTTGCAGGATATTCTGGATTTCATCCCCACTTAGATTTCCTGGCTGATCGAGGTACGATTCCATTTTCTCTTGGTGATCATCAATGGAAAAAAAGAATCGTTTTTTCTTTTTTTCCAGAAAGCTGAGTGCTTCATTGGTAGCGATTCTATAAAGCCATGTAAAGAGACTGGAGTTGCCATGAAATTTATCAATATACCGGTAGGCTTTGATAAAGGTGTTTTGAGTTAGATCATCCGCATCTTCATGAATCAAGACCATACGCCGAATGATGTGATAAACCCTCTTTTGATAAACCAAAATCAATTGCCGATATCCGAATTCCATCGACGTGGGATTTTGGATCAGTGCTAAGATTTCCTTTTCATCGGTTTCTTTCATTCTTACTTTAGACCAAACTTTTTTAGGATGGTTTAGCCTTGACCCTCAAAAAAAGCTAAAAATGTAATATCGATCGACAAGTCTTTGATTAATTAGATCTCGAGGATATAATCCAAGATGCCTGCATTTTTACCTTTTGGCCGGGTAACCAATAAAGGGAGACTATCATTAAACTGAATTAGGCGCTCCGCAATGCTTCCTATGAATAATGCGGTAGCAGCAGTCCTGCCTTTTGCACCAATAATGATTCCGTCTGCCTCAGTTTCTAAAGCTTTTGAGACAATCTCTTGAACGGGATCATCATCATCATCTTGTGTATAAATAGGAGTGATTTTAACTCCCTTGGTGTCAATTTTTCGAATAAATTTTTTGTAAGAAATCACTGCATGCATCTCCATAATTGCAGTAAACTCTTCATAAGTTTTCCCTGTAAAATGGTAGCCTGATGGGACTGCAAAAACATTCTGGCAGATGATTTCAACATTTCCATGTTTGTTAGCAATCATGATTGCTTCTTCAAGTGCATCTTTAGAGTAGTCGGAAAAATCACTCGGAACTAGGAGCTTTTTTAATTTTGGTTTGCTTCCCTCTGGGACAATTAAAAGTGAACAACTTGCTCTCCGAGCTAATCTCATCGAAGCAATCCCGGTTCCCTGTAGCGTCACTTTTCTGCCAATCAGAATCATATCGGCTGATTTTTCCTCAGAGAGTTTGAGGATTTTCTTTGATAGTGAACCTTCTTTTACGATGTAGTTGAGAGATATACCTTTGATTTTAGGAAAGTAATCATTGACTACAGATTCCATCTGTTGCTGGCGCTCAGAGATCATGTTTTCTACTAGATTTGGAAATTCTTCCAGTACTTCTTTAGGTACACTTAGGTTCCTAATTACATTTACAAAGTAGATTTTTTTAGTCTGATTTACCTGTGCTATGAAAGCCGCATATTTTATCAGGGTTTGATCTAGGGAAGTCTGATCTAGACAAACAATCAATTTCTTAATCAAATACATATTCCTCCAAGAGTTTTATGGTTGCAAAGTTAAGGCTTATTCCAAGATACATTTTTCTTTTTTAGGAAATAAAATTTTGAAAACACATATTTAAATCAATTAAATTAGATGAAACAATGGCGAATCTTCTTTTTAAGAAATAAAATTCCGAATCAACTCCTGTTGGGTAATCGATATTATATGTTATTTCAATACATATTCGGAATCCATCCGCTAAAAACCAACCTGATTTCTAATAAATCGTATATTTGTGATGTCCGGGTCGTCGACATGTTCAAACTTCACAATTATCAATTTTACCGAGTATAGCCCTTTCCAAAAACAGGCCTCACCTTGAGCAATCAGGGCCTCGCTCAAAAAGCAGGATAACAGTGGAAGTTTGCGGTCCTAAGGCAGCTCAAATCTTGTCTTATAGGAGGTTTGTAACACTCTAAGATCCGGACTTTTTTATTTGTTTTTTTATCCATAGCCATTCTTCTCTTCCCGCTCTGAAAATCAGAGACCACATGAGGAAGATTACAAACACAAAAAATGAGTTTAAAATCAGCTGAGCAATAGAGGACCCATCCAAATTTATGAGTCTGGCTGAATTGAAAGTTAAAATCCCAACGCCTAAAATTTTTAGCGTTTCTTTTGAAAAAGGCTCCAAACCCAACCTGATTTTCAAAAATACATATTTCACTAGGTTAAAAAGAAGCATAACGATGGCAGAAGCTCCGGCTGCTCCCTCAATTCCATAGATAGGAATCATGATCAAATTCAACAAGATTATCAGCGCGCTCATCGCTATAGTTAGGATCAAGTTGAATCTGTAAAACTTAGAGAACACCAGAATCTCACTATTGATGGAAAAGGCAACATCGAAAAGCTTCCCCAGTCCGATCAGAAAAACGACAGATTTCCCTGCCATATAGATTTCCCGATTTGGAATAAAGGAATAAACGGCATCTATATTTGCCCAAATTCCTATAAATAAAAGAACACAAATGTAAAGTTGGCGATTAGACACTTGCTTATATAGTACGTTTATTTCAGTTAGATTATCATTTGCAAAGTGAGCTGCAACTACTGGCATGACTACTTGCGAAATAGCTCTCCTGGGAAGTTCAATGACTAATGCCATACTAAAGGCAATAGTGTAAATGGCGTTTGCTTCTAAACTGATCATCGAACTGACCATAATGCTGTCAATCTTCATGATTAAAGTTGAAGCCGCTGTCGCCAAGAAAGTGATTAAGCTAAACTGTATAAAAGAGGATTTGAAGCCTTTTGGGAAAGTTTTCCAATTCAAATCAAAGTTCAATACATCCAGCCAAATCAAATAGATGAGGACTCCTGCAAGAGCGAGGCCATAGACCAAGACTAAACCAGTCATCACTTGGGGGAAACTGATGCACTTGAGCAAATAAGCACCCACTAAACAGCCTGTGAGTAATCGTAGAAAAACTTCTCTAAAAAAAGTTGGAATGGCTATTTTCAAATAAGATCTACTGTAGGAATCCAAAATGCTATTCAATAAAGCAAATAGAGTAATTAATAAAACTACGCCTAGGAAATCAACTACCTCTGGGGAATTTGCTGCGAAAAGCCCGATGATTTGTGTTCGGAGTCCGATAAAGAGAATGCTGACTACTAAAAATCCAGCAACTGCAATCATCAAACTAAAGCTGAGAAAGGCGGATTTATTGCTTTCCAGCTTTGGGAAATAACGTGTGATTCCATGTCCTACTCCTAACTGCGCAAAAGGAACAAAGAGTAATCCTAAGTCTTGGATAGTTCGGAATGTTCCTAATTGGGAAGCATCCATCGCATAGGGATATAGCCACAAGACATTGAAATAACCAATGACTACCCCAATGTAAGAGAATATAGTAGTTTGAATGCTCTGCTTGGCTACTTTGCCCATGAGCCTAAAAGTATTAAAAAATATTACGTTAAGACTATCACTTTTTAAGATTTAGCACATTTATCACAACCCCCATCTGACTTTGGTTTGAAAAAGAATTTTCGAACCAAAAAGCCTAGGGCAGCAAGTAAAACTATTCCGATTGCAATTTCCTGAAACATCTTAGGATAAAATTTGATAAACTATGAATGCTGATAAATAAGCTAAACCAGTCATATATGCTGTCTGTATCAACGGCCATTTCCAGCTTTTAGTTTCCCGATAGACTACCGCAACCGTACTCATGCATTGCATTGCAAAAGCATAAAATACCATTAAAGAGAATGCGGTGGCAATATTGTACACCTTGTCACCATTCGGGCGAATTTGCTGATTGAGCTTTTGGCGAATAGTCAAATCATTTTCTGGATCTCCTCCAATACTGTAGATTGTAGCAATCGTAGAAACGAACACCTCACGAGCCGCAAAGGAAGCTATCAATGCAATTCCTATCTTCCAGTCATAACCCAACGGTCGGATCACAGGTTCTATTCCTCTCCCCATAATCCCTATAAAGGAGTTCTCTAGTAGAAGGGAAGAAGTCTCAGCTTGGATCTGCTCCTCTTGTTCCGGATTTGTTGCGGTTGCAAGTTTTGCCTCGCCCGATGATCTTATTTCATCCATTCTACTTGGTGGTCCATAAGAAGCG
>JAFMBQ010000182.1 GCA_017858365.1 Algoriphagus sp.
AGACTTACTATTCCTCCTTTCAAATGCAGCGTATCACCCTCAAGATTCGCCAAGGCAAAAACGGGTATACTACATCCTCCTTCAAGTACCCGAAGGTATGCACGTTCAGCCTTCAACTTTTGACCCGTGAAATAATCATTGCAGGCGGCTGCAATTTTAATCTTCAGTTCCGTTTCCAACCCAGTGGCCACTTCGATCGCCACAGAACCCTGTCCTACCGCCGGGGTAAATTCATCTAAATCTAATTCCTCTACGATCATTTCATTATAGCCCATTCGATGTGCTCCTGCATAAGCTAGAAGCAACCCATCAAAGCCACTTTCCTCCATTTTACGGATTCTGGTTTGGAGATTTCCACGTACATCAACCGTTTTGATATGCGGGTAAAAATGCCTCAAAGTCGCTACTCTTCGCGTAGATGAAGTTCCTAAGACGATACTTCGACTTGAATCTTTCAGAGAAAGGCTTTTATCATGCGAAACGAGAACATCATTTTCCTTTTCACGAGTAGTGAATGCAATAATTTCAAACCCTTCAGGCAAGCTAGATTGCATATCCTTAGCACTATGCACTGCTATGTCAATCCTTCCATCAGTCAGCTGATCCTCCAGCTCTTGAGTGAACACCCCCTTACTTCCAATTTTTGATATTGAGACATCCAAAATCTGGTCTCCTTTGGTATCTATTTCTACGATCTGAGTTTTCATACCCGCATTCTGAAGCAGGTCTGCAACATGATGGGCCTGCCAAAGTGCCAACTTACTCCCTCTCGTTCCGATTTTTATTACTTGACTCATTAAGAAAAACTTCTTTTTACACGTTTCTTTTTCACTCCTTCTTCGATGAATTTAATAATCTCTCCGGCGATATTAATTCCTGTAGCTTTTTCGATTCCTTCCAATCCCGGAGAGCTATTCACTTCAAGGATTAATGGACCGCGAGCGGATTGCAGCATATCCACCCCTGCCACATCCAAGCCCAAAGCTTTTGCAGCGCCTAAGGCAGCCTGTTTTTCTTCTCTACTCAATTTTATGATCGTGGCTTTACCTCCGCGGTGCAAGTTAGACCGAAACTCACCTTCAGCTCCTTGTCGCTTCATCGCTCCTACTACCTTACCATTGACGATAAATGCACGGATATCAGCTCCTTTGGCCTCTTTGATAAATTCCTGAATAATGATTCTCGCCTTTAAACCGTGAAAAGCTTCAATCACGGATTGGCTCGCCTTTTTAGTTTCCGCCAAAACGACTCCCAATCCTTGTGTTCCTTCCAGCAATTTGATAATTAATGGCGCCCCACCGACATGCTCGACAATTTGCTTTTCTCCTCCTTTTGAAAAATTAGTGAAGGCCGTTTTTGGCATTCCTAATCCTGCACTGGATAAGATCTGAAGGCTTCTAAGCTTATCTCTACTTCTGACGATCGCTTCGGAATTTACTGCCGAGAATGTATTCATCAACTCAAACTGACGAACTACAGCCGTACCATAGAAGGTCACAGACGCACCAATTCTTGGAATAATAGCATCCACATTTGAGAGCTTTTCTCCCTTGTAGAAAATAGTCGGCCCATCTTGCTCTAGAATCAGGTCACAAATACTGTGATTGACAATCATGGCCTCATGGCCAGCTTCAGTGATCGCTTGAAAAAGACGCTTGGTAGAATAGAGATTTGGGTTTCTGGAAAGGATAGCTATTTTCATGGCTGGGCAGTTTAATTAGTGGGTAGTGGCAAAATTCATAGCGCGGTCAAACTTAGCTATGGATACGGTGTGCTCTGGCTAAATTTACTTTATCCACATCAACAAGGAATCTATTTTTAAGAGTTTTTCTCCCCAAAAGAATAGCGTTACGCATATTAGTCCTATCTGACAAGGTGAATTCCGAAAGGTATTCCTCTCCTGCAAGTTTGATCGTTGTTTCAATCAAATATCTGGTTTCTACATTCCCGAAGGAGTTTTTTACTTTTTTTTCAGTGAATTGATCGAAGTAGACTGTTTGGCCTGTAAAGGCTTTATGCCCTTCCATCAATGGCTGAAAACTCAAGATTCGCTTTCCGTCAACTTCTTCTACGGTGATGTTCTCCGCATGGATACTACTAGTGTATGCTCCGGTATCTACTTTGGCCCAAACCAAGCTCAAGCCTAAAATTGGGAGCGAAATTTTTTCTTTTCGCCCTATGATCTTCTTATCCATGTTAGCTAATCTTTGACATTAATAGTGAAATATCCATTGACAAATCGGTGAAAATAAATTTAGCATTTCCATTCCGCTCAAGATGGTAGTGCGCTTGATTAAAGGCTTGATAGAGCGATTCTATGTGTTCACCTTTAAGAATCGTAGTACTGATTTTGGTAACGAAATCTAAATCCTCACCTCTTGTCCGCAACAACTGATCGAGTTTGGCATCTTTTAATAAAATCTCCCGAAGTACGTTCATTGCGGTTAAAACCAAAGATTTCTGACTTTCGATATTATCCTTATGAAAAGCTTCTGCTCGCGTAAAAAGAGCTCTAAAATCTGATTTGTAACAATCAACAAACCACTCTCGGATCAACTTGATCTGCTGATCTTCAACTTGATCTACCAATCGAAGCGCTTCTCGCATACTTCCATCGGCAATCATAGAAATTTGATTTGCGGTAGCCTCATCAGCTTTACCCGATTCTATTAAGTAGGCCTGAATTTCTTCATCTGAGAATCCCCGAACCAAAACTTTCTGCGTTCTCGAAAGGATCGTGGTCAAAAGCTGATCGGGATATGCAGTGATCAATAAGAAAATTGTTTTAGGCTGAGGCTCCTCCAAAATCTTCAAAAGTGCATTTGCTGCTGAGGGATGTAGATATTCCGGCGCCCAGACCAGCATAATTTTAAATCCACCTTCAAATGCTTTTAGTGAAAGTGTTTGTATAATTTTCCGTGCTGCTCCTTTGGAGATATTCAGTTGCTTTTTCTCAAAGTCATTGAATAAGATGTAGTCATGCACATTGGCATAAGGTGTCTCGATTGCAAATCTCCTCCAGTTTGCCAAAAAGTTGACTTTCTCCTCGTCATCATCCTCATCGGAAAAATTTTCTTCGTTCTTCTTCCCCATAGTAATCTGAGGGAAAGCAAAATTCAAATCTGGCATGACCAACTTGGCCATCTTCAGGCAGGCTGGGCATTTGCCACAGGAATCCGTCTCGGAGGGCTCCTCGCAAAACAAATAGGTGCAAAGCCCTAAAGCCATTGGAAGAGTCGCCGAACCCTCTGGGCCATAAAACAATAAAGCGTGAGCTAAGTGATTGTTTTTGACCGCATTGATTAAATTTTCTTTAATATCAGGCAAGCCTGGAATAGCTGCGAATTGCATGGTTTTAAATTCAGATGGATTTCTCCCAGATTCGATATGTTTTAGATTGGTCAAAAATCACTTGAAGAATTGCTTGATCCTCCGAAGTAAACGCTATTCCCCTTCTACCCATTACTGCTCTAGCTGTTTCTTCAAATTTTGGAAATTGGAAGGTAGAAAAACCGCTGGAACCTCCCCATGCAAAAGAAGCAATAAAATTCCTTGGAAAGCCATCTCCAAAAATATTTGCTCCAACTCCTACGACTGTACCGGTATTGAACATGGTATTAATCCCACATTTGGAATGGTCACCCATCATCAACCCGCAGAATTGAAGACCAGTATTAGCAAAGGCTCCTCTGGTATAGTCCCAAAGTTTTACTGATGTATAATTGTTTTTTAGATTACTAGTATTAGTATCCGCTCCTATATTGCACCACTCTCCGATCACCGAATTTCCCAGGAATCCCTCATGGCCTTTATTGCTATAGCCGAAAATAACAGAATTCGAAACTTCACCTCCCACCTTGCAATGCGGCCCAACGGTAGTGTCTCCTCGTAGTTTTGCTCCCATATTGATCGTACTATGATCACATAGCGCAAAAGGTCCTCGAATAATTGCTCCTTCTTGAATCTCGGTATCTCTACCGATGTAGATCGGACCATTTTCAGCATTCAGGATTGCTGCCTTGATCGTGGCTCCCTTTTCAATGAAAATATTCTCGGGAAAATAAACCTTAGTATATGGATCATTCAAAGGTTCACTTTGACGTCCTTTAGTAATCAGCGCAAAATCCTTTTTGATCTCAGCGCCATTGAATTGAAAGATATTCCAGGTCTTCAAAAGTAAAACCGGTTCATGATCCAATTGAACGTGGATCAGCTCTTTTGCTTTATCCATATTCTTCTCCGTTTCTCCTATGTAAGCCGCTAAAAGAGTCTTTCCGAAAAATAGCGCTTCATTTTCAGCTAAAGCAGCAAGCGCTTTCACTGAATTTTCATCAGGAAGCCAAGCCCCATTGATCGCTAAAGATTTTTCTTTCGCTCTTGCGAATTTTTGTTGGAGATAATCCTGCGTCAAATATGAAACACGCTTACCAGTATGCATTGCCCATTTGTCGGCTATTTCTAGAATTCCGACACGGATCGAAGCAACTGGTCTGGTGAAAGTAAATGGCAATAATGAGCCTCGAATAGCGGGATCATCGAATAAGAGAAGAGAGTCCATGGAGCAAAAATAAAAAAGTCTCCCAGAATCCATGCTCTGGGAGACTTAATCAAGTCAGGTTTTGAAGAATTACTTCTTACTTGCGTATCTTTTGTTGAATTTCTCAACTCGACCAGCAGTGTCTAGCATCATTTTCTTACCTGTATAGAACGGGTGAGATTCAGAGCTAACTTCAATTTTGTATAAAGGATAGTCATTACCATCTTCCCAAGTAATTGTCTCGGAAGTCTCAATAGTAGACTTAGTCATAAATTTGAATTCGCTAGAAGTATCGTAGAACACTACGTTTCTGTAATTTGGATGAATATCAGCTTTCATTGTATTGCTAGTTATATAGTATCTTTTTCAAATGAGGCACAAAGTTATTCTTTTTAAGAAATATCACCAAATCTTTACCAAGTATTTATGAATCAAAGCCGCAAAAACTCCCTTGATGCCAAATTCAGTAGCAAATATACTTCAGCTATTTTAAGATATCCATGCTTTTTCTAGCTTTAAGCGATGCAAAACATTTCTCTTCGCACTTCCCAAGCTTCTTTAATCCTTTTTTTAGTAGCGTTTCTATATCCCTATTTCTCCTTTTCACAAGGCAGTTACATTCCTTATGATCGAGATTATTACCATCGCATCGAGCGATATGAGATCCTTCGAGGAAATAACAATCCCATTTTCCAAACTGGAGTAAGGCCATGGAGAAGAGATTTGTTGGGTAAATATTTAGATTCCTTGGCCTCAGATCCAGTGATCCAGTCCAAATCGGACGTCTTTAATCTTGCTTATTTAAGCCAAGACAATTGGGAGTTTATGTCAAGTGAAACTCCGCTTTCCAAAAAACCTTTTCTCAATGCTCTTTATAAAAGGCCCGGTGATTTGGCCTATTACAACAGTGACGAGTTTGATATCCACGCTAGTCCCGTGTTATATTTTAATGGAGGAATCGAAACTGATAATGAACAAAACCCAAATCGACTGACTAGAGGAGTCGTGATTAGGGGCTCGATTGACAAGAAAGTAGGGTTCTACACTTACCTTACATCCTCAGAGGCATTCTTTCCTTCTTGGGTAAAAAATACTGCCGAATACAACGGGGCTGTTCCGGGGGAAGGATTCTGGAAAGAATATAATTCGGACGGCTACAGTTATTTTTCTGCGCTGGGCCATGTCAATTTTAATCTCACAAAAAATATTCAAGCACAGATTGGTCATGATCGGAATTTTGTCGGAGAAGGCTATCGGTCTTTTCTCCTCTCCGATTTCTCAAACCCCTACATGTTTGTAAAGCTAAATACGAAAGTCTGGAAATTTCAACTGACGAATATTTGGACACAAATGACCGCCGATGTGATGTATAATCGAGGAAGACCTACGGATGGACGATATCCTCAAAAGTGGTTTTCGTTTCATCGATTGGGATTTGATGTAGGAAAAAAGCTGAACCTTGGCTTTTTCGAATCAGTCATGACTGATCAGGCAAATTTCAATTACTTCAATCCCCTGGTCTTTTTTAGATGGGTGGAGCAAAGCCTAGGCACACCCGACAAAGTCATGCTCGGCACAGATTTCAAATGGAATCTATATCCGGGAATGCAGCTCTATGGTCAATTTGCCTTGGACGAATTTGTATTTGGTGAATTTTTCGGAATAGATGGAAAAGGGTCAAAACGAAATAAATATGGCGTGCAGGCAGGCTACAAATATATCAATGCCTTTAAAATCTCTAACCTAGATCTGCAATTGGAATTCAATTCAGCCCGACCCTATACCTTTCAGGAGAAAATAAACTATCAGTCTTACAGCAATTGGAGAACGCCTCTTACCCATCCACGTGGCGCGAATTTCCGGGAGTTTCTGGGGATTATTCGCTACCAACCTTTGCCTAAACTGAATCTGACTTTATTGGCCATGCATCAATTGTATGGAGCAGATCCGGATGCTACAACCAATTTTGGAGGGGATGTATTAAAGAATAGACTAGTGGGAAGTCCAACGGGATTGTTTGGGAATTTCATTGGGCAGGGCATCGAAAATCAGGTAATTCAGACCAATCTAAATGCGAGCTATATGCTCCGGCACAATTTCTTTATTGATGCTACGCATACATTTAGAAGGCGGACAGCACAGGATTTGGATAGTCCAGAATCAAGTCAATTGATCCAACTCGGACTACGGTGGAACTTCCTTAGACCTGATTACAATTACTAGTAGCTTCCCGAGCGGACAATTTTCCGTAAATTTGGGCTGATTTTTAGATTACCTACTATGAATACCTACTTACGAATCCTTTCCTATGCCAGACCATACGGGAAATTCGTGCCTACATATATTACTTACGCATTACTTTCGATCGTTTTCGGCTTGCTGAATTTCACCTTGCTGAAACCGTTATTCGATGTGATTTTTGAACAGGTCGATCCTGCTAAACTTGCGGAATTTGTAGATAAGCCAACTTTTGAGTTTTCGCTTGGCTACTTCTCCCACCTTTTCAACTACTATTTCCTTCAAATAGCTGAAACTTATGGGAAAATGGGGACTCTTTTTTATGTCTGCGCCATTATCGTCATCTCCGTATTCTTAGCCAACCTATTCACTTATTTGTCTGGCGTCGTTTTGGCAAAAGTGAGAGCAATTGTCATCAAGAGAATGCGAATGGATATTTTTGAGAGGGTAAGTGGACTTCAAATCGCCTATTTCTCCAATGAAAGAAAAGGAGACCTCATGTCAAAAATGACGAATGACGTGCAGGAGGTCGAGAATACCATCGTGCAGTCACTTCGGGTTGTTTTTAGAGAACCTGCTACAATCATTCTTTATTTTGCAGTGCTCTTTTTGATGTCAGTCAAATTGACCCTATTCACTATTTTAATCATCCCCATATCAGGTGCAATCATAGGAGGAATCACCCGAAGATTAAAAAAGACAGCAGTCCAAAGTCAACAGTCACTCGGCAGGATAGTCAATATCCTAGACGAAACCCTCAGTGGAATGCGGGTTATCAAAGCCTTCAATGCGGAATGGTTTATGAAAAACAAATTTGATCAGGAGACCGATTTTTACTCTGATGTTAATGTCAGCATGGCCCGTAAAAATGAATTAGCCTCACCAATTTCTCAATTTATGGGAGTAACGGTAGTTGCGGGAATTTTGGTTTATGGAGGTGGATTGGTACTGAGTGGAGATTCCGATCTAGGAGCTTCTGACTTTATCACTTATATCATTATTTTCACCCAAGTACTTAATCCAGCCAAGGAAATCTCCCGGGCAATGAGCAACATCCAGCGGGGAATCGCTTCTGCAGAGCGTGTTTTCAAGGTAATTGATACTCCATCGAAGATCAATTCACCGAAGGAACCGGTAAAACTAACTGGATTTCAAAACTCAATCGAATTTCAACATGTAGACTTTGCTTACGAGGAAACGAGCATTTTACATGACATCAACTTCACGCTTTCAAAAGGAAAAACCATCGCGTTAGTAGGACCATCGGGCGGTGGAAAATCAACTTTAGCCGATTTGGTACCAAGATTCTACGACCCTAGTGGCGGTCATATTCTTTTGGATGGTGTGGACATTCGCAACTTGAACTTAGGAGATCTGCGCAGCTTGATGGGTATTGTCACCCAAGAATCGATCCTTTTCAATGACACAGTATTTAATAACATCGCCTTCGGAATAACTGATGCGAGCCTTGATCAAGTAATCGAAGCGGCTAAAATCGCAAATGCACATGAATTTATTTCCAATCTGGAAAATGGCTATGAGACTTCAATTGGAGAACGTGGCTCCAAACTTTCCGGAGGACAAAAACAGCGACTGAGTATTGCCAGAGCTGTATTAAAGAATCCTCCAATCCTAATTCTTGATGAGGCTACTTCGGCGCTTGA
>JAFMBQ010000183.1 GCA_017858365.1 Algoriphagus sp.
CGAAAGGCTACTTGGAAAAGACTATAAAGCGACTGAAATCCAAATCTTAGATGAAGGTGCTAACTTGATATTTGAAGAATTGGCAGACAAATCAGTCCGAATATCCTCCTCCGGGCCATCCTACATCACCAATAATGCGACCGGGTATCTTGTCACCACCTACTTCGAGCCTTTTCTGATCGAATCTGATCAGCGACCAGTTACCTCGCAGGTTTACTTCGAAATTCCAATTCCCGAAGGGGAAAAAACAGATGAGGCGCGTGCTAAAAGACGGTTGGAAATTTTTAATAATTCGCCCCAAAAATACCTTTCCCTACTCATGGAGGGGAAAGTTGATTCATTTGAGCGAAACCCAAACCCATCAATTACGGCTTCCTCAGGCAAGGGTGATTACTTTCTGTCCTTCGAAAAACCTGTGGAAATAACACTTCCTAACGGGAATAGAGGCAGTATTGACTATCTGGGAGAATCTCTGGAAGTCAAGTTAAACGGAAGTCCAGTCAGTAATGAGCAGCTGACATCTGGGGGTTATTTTTCAACTATTAATCCGGTGTTTCAGCTTCCCTCGGATGTATTTGGCGATCGCTTGATCTCATTGGCCAATCTTGAAAAAACTCCACAAAGCATGCAAGAAAAGGTCATGCTTCAAACTGACCGGAATCACTACCTGAAAGGAGAGACGCTTTTTTTCAAAGTAAATATGATCTATGCCGAACCGCTACTAGGTCCCAGCCTCAGCAAGGTCCTCCATCTAGAGGTGATCGATACGACTGGATATTTGGAACTTCATCAGGTATTTCCCATCAAAAGTGGGAAGGCATTTGGATCTATTGTACTACCCGTAGGACTTGATCAAGAAAACTACTTTTTGAGAGCCTATACTTCTTGGAGCCTAAACTATGGCGATCAAAATAGCGCATTCATCCCGATCCAGGTCCATGATCCTAGCCTAATACCGCGATCAGATCTGCCGAAACAAAACTCGGTAGGGGTTTCCATTTTTACCGAAAAACAATTTTACGGCCCTGATGAACCCGTGAATTTGAATATCATGGTTCAAGATCAAAAAGGAAAGCCCATCACATCGGATCTAACGATCAGCATTTTAGACCTTAGTCAAGGTCTTCCGGTCTCTACTTCACAGGACCTAAGTGAGATTGCTAAAATCCAAACGGTCGATTCCTCCAAAAGTCTTGCTGATTTTAAGCTTCCTCTAGAAACAGCCTATAGTGTGACAGGTTCAGTAACAAATGGTGCGTCCACCTCGATGGACGGAAATGTAACGGCACTAGTCAATGCGCTTCAAAATATGGAAAAATATAAGCTAGATAAGGATGGCCGCTTTGTCATTCCAAACTTAGATTTTGAATCCGAATTTGAAATAGCCATCAAGGCCGAATCAAGAGATGGTATGCCGCTAAGAGATATTTCGCTGGATATTCAGCGATTTCCGCACAATGGAGCACTCCCGAGCTATGAATTTCCAGAATTGATCAAGACGAGCACCCGTCCATTGACGGTGGAAGAAATCCAAGTAAACATGCAAGAAGGTGAGATCTTAATGGAAGAATTCACTTTGGAAGAAGTGAAAGCAGACCCTAGAGGCGCGATGATCTATGGAACCCCAGACAATGTGGTAGATCCTGCTAAATTTCAATTGAATGGAAATACCGCACAGTTCCTTTATTTATTATCTGGGCAAGTACCAGGAATGATAGTCTCAGGAAATCCTCCTTCAGTCCGATTCCGAGCTGGTGAGCCCTTGGTGTTTATCGATGGCGTTCCGATCAACTTCCCCTCAGGAACGACTTTAGGAGGAGGCGGACCTACGGGTAGATCAGTGCTCCAAGTCATCGAAGGAATCAACGTCTTTGCAATAGATCGTGTAGAAGTCATCAAGCGGTTAGTTCCTTCCCTTGGTGATGCGGGAAGGAATGGAGTCATTTCCATTTTTATGAAAACGGGAAAGGACTTGGAATTGGCCAATGAAGCCAAAAGAAATAACTTCACCAGTTTCAAACTCTCAGGCTATCCCATTCCTAGCAATTTCCAAGATATCCAAAAAGTGCAACTGGAAAACCCACTCCTCAGAGGACTAATTCCTACTCTATATTGGAACCCTGAGGTGATTACTTCCGAGCTGGAATTAGCCAAAAAGGTCCAGTTTAAGTCTTCTGAATCTGGAGGTCCTATGTGGGTAGAAATTCGAGGAATCAGCGAAACTGGCGAAATCCTGACTGGCTCATTTCTGATCAATGAACAAAAAAAATAAGGAAGCTTTATATTTAGGCTTTCTTAAAAGCTAAGAAACAAAACCAGCTAGTAGTCATGAAAAAATTAGTACTCCAAATCTTCCTATTTTTTGCCTGTATGGCTTTTGCCAGTGCCCAAACTGCTACGATTACTGGAGTGGTGAAAGATGCTGAAACAGGCGAAACACTCCCCTACTGCAATATCTTTGTCAACAATACCACGATCGCCACCGTGACGGATCTAGATGGAAAATATACACTTTCCGGACTTGAACCGGGATCCATCGAGATCGGGTTTTCCTTTTTAGGCTACACCGCCGAAATCAAAAAAGTCACCTTGAATTCTGGAGGAACCACTACTCTCAATTTAAGCATGAAGGCGATCTTGACCGAGCTCTCCGATGTGGAGATCAAGGCCTCTCGGGATAAAAGTTGGGAGCGTGACCTTCGCAAATTTCAAAATCTGTTTTTGGGAAATGATGAAGTCGCCGCCCTTTCTGAGATAGAAAATCCCTGGGTAATTGATTTTGCCGAAGGCGAAGAAAAAAACGTTTTTCTCGCTACTGCCTACCAACCTATCGAAATTGTCAACAATTACCTAGGCTATAAAATTAGCTTCGATTTGAAGGAATTTTATAATTCACCCACTAACTATCGAATCGTAGGCGCTGCTAGATTTCAAGAAATGGAGCCCAACTCTGAAACCCAAAAGGCTGCCTGGGATCAAAATAGATCTTTGGTGTATCAAAAGTCTCCGATGAATATGTTTCGGGCGATGATCAAAGGAGAACAAGAGCAGCAGGGTTTTTTCCTCTATGGAGACAAGCCAGGGGGATCAGCATCAATGAACATGAGGACGGATATTTTTGCGAATGAGATTGGCAAATCGGTCATCCCCTACAAAAATCCTGAACTCATTACTCCAGCAGATAAGCCAGGCGAATTTCTAATTGCGATGAAAGGTCGGATAGAGATCCATTATCAAAAAGGATATTCCCAAGTCAATACCTATGTCGATGCTCCCTATCCAGTATCTTGGCTGGAGGTGAATAAAGGTATCGTTCGGGTGAGAGCTAACGGAATGATTCTTAATCCGCAGGATCTTGTCTTCTCCGGGGACATGGACCGAAAGCGGATTTCTACTCTTTTGCCGCTGGATTATGATGCTGAGAAAGCAATCCAACTTCAAAATTTAGAACGGACTGCTGCAAATTTTCAGGAAAAAATATATCTCCATACAGATAAGCCTTATTACTATGCTGGAGATCAGCTTTACTTCAAGGCCTATTTCAATTATGGAAACATCTATTTGAGAGACGAGCTCAGCAAGGTTCTTCATGTGGAGCTGATCAATGCAGATCGAGATTTTGTGATTGAGAAGAAGTTCAAAATCATGAACGGGATCGTAGTAGGGGACTTCAGGCTTCCGGATTCATTAGCTCAGGAAAAATACTACCTCCGTGCGTACACGAATTGGAATCGAAACTACGGCCCAAATCACTATTTCAATCAAACAATAAGCATACTCAACCCTTATCAACGTGTGCTTGAGACAGAGACAACTCAGCCTGTTGCCGCGGACCGAGTGAACGTATTGGCGGATAAATCGAGCTATGGCCCCAAAGAATTGGTGACGCTCACCCTACAAGCACGAAATGAACGTGGACTCCCTGTACAGGCTACCCTCTCAACCGCCATACTTGATCAAGCCCAAATCGTGCAGATCAAGTCCGCAAACTCCATTCAAAAATCTTTGACTCTGGAAGAGATCCCTGCAACAATGGGATTAGACAGATTCTCCTATCCAATTGAAAAAAACCTGATCCAAGAGGGTAAAATTTTGGATGAAAAAGATAAACCCGTCACTGGTCAAGTCGTGGCATTTATCAACGATTTCGAAGGCATGGTCGAATTAGAATCTGACCGAGATGGTCAATTTGCCCTGCAGGATATGGACTTCTATGGTCCGATGAAACTCGCTATTCAAGCCGCCGACAAAAAAGGAAAGCCAGCCGCGAAAGTAGAATTGGTAAAACCACTAAATGCCCCAGTCTTACTTCCATCATCAGGCTATTTCCCTCAGGTAAAAACAGTCTCTGCCCCTATTCGAGCACTAGAAAAAGCCGAAGAAGTGATAGAGTTGGATTCAGTCACCGTGGAAGAACAAGGGTCAAAAACTCCAAAGGCAATCTATGGAACTCCGAGTTATATTATCAAAGGAGAAAAATTATTGGCCACAGGGAATACTTCCGATCTGGTAAATTCACTTGCGGGGAGTGTTCCGGGAATACGAGTGACTATTGAAGGATCAAGTGGAAGACAGCAGATCCGAATCCGCTCAGGAGCAGTTTCTGTTTCCTCCAGTATGGAACCAATTGTGATGGTCAACGGTAGCGTGATGGTTAGTTTTGGAGGAGTCTCAGCTTCTGACAATCTCAGAACCATTAACCCATTTGATATCGATCGGATAGAAATTGTCTCTCGGACTGTTTCCATGCTCGGGGATCAAGGTCGAAATGGAGTCATTGCAGTTTACCTGAAAACCTTCGACCCATTGGCCGTACCAACAGGAATCAATAAAGCCACTGGATTCCAAGAGTTTCAGATCGAGGGCTATCAGCCAACCAGTCCTTTCTTCCAAGTGGATTATACCCAAGAGGCAGATCGTCAATTGAAAGACCAAAGGCAGACCTTGTATTGGAACCCATACTTAGTAACCGACGAGTCTGGGAATGTCACGGTCTCCTTTTACACCAATGAAAATGCCGGCCCAATGACTGTGGAAGTCCGGGGATTGGGATTAGATGGCTTGCCAGTTTCGGGAACATTCACGATTAATGTCAAGTAATCGTAGCGATTTAAATTCCTTACTTTTGCCTATGCGTGCAATTGGCTTGACTCTTTTATTCCTTTTAGTTGCCTGGACATCTTATGCTCAAACAAGCGTGGGGATTCGAGGAGGATATACGACTTCTTCGTACACTTACCAAGCCAGTCCAGGATCAAGAGCCAATTCAGTTCCAGGATTAGGAAGACCAACTTTCGCATTCGTGTTCGAACATTTCAATGCAAAAAATGCCGGTATTGAAGTCAACTTCCAGTATTTATCAATTGGATTTGCCCAACCAAATGGGGATACTGCTCCAATCTTAATCAACGAGACGGAATTCAATTACCTCAAAATGCCCTTACTTTCCAGCTTTTTCCTAGGAAAATCAGGTCGCTTTCAGCTTAAAGTTGGCCCTCATTTCGGATATCTACTTAATGCAAAAGACATTCGTCGCGAATTTGAAAATTCCAATGGAGGCATTCTTCCTCCCTTTGGAGGAGTGGGTAACAATCCAAAGAAATTGATGTACGGCCTGACTGCTGGAGCTGGAATTTCCAAACTTTTTGGAAAAAGCACGCTGGCAGCTGAGGTTCGATTTGCCTATGATTTCACTAATCCCGAGAGTATGGATCGGGTTTTTGAGATCAGTTCGACCAATCTTGAATTTACCCTAGCCTATCTTTTCCAAGTAAAAAAATTAAAACAGAAGGATTAACTGCCTTTGGTGCTTTTAGCTTTCACTCTTTATAATTAAGAGAAAAATCCCCCGCGCCCCCTTTAAAAAGGGGGATTCGGTTCGTTTCCAAATTAAGAATCTGATTAAAGGATTAGATGGAATTATTTATATACTCCTGTTTTTTCAAAAGCCTTGTCCTATATTTTGTTTTTTCTCTGACATACCAATGTAAATGGATCGAACCTCACTTCAACAGCTGCTCCAATCCCACCATCGGGAGGCCTATATCTGGGCAAGGCAGTGTTGCGGTTTTGATTCCGATCTTGCAAAGGATATTCTTCAGCTGACTTATTTGAAGATCTTGGAGGGAAAGGCAAAACTTTCTGATCCCTCAAAAGCAAAAACCTGGCTTTTCTCTGTTATTCGATTTACCGCGGTGGACGAGCTCCGAAAAACAGGAAAAACGCTTCCGCTGGACGAGGACTATGAATTGGTAGATATTCCAGAGGAAGTCGATTATACCGATTACGATGCCATCATCAAACTGCTCCCAAGCATGCAGCAGCAAGTGATTTTGATGGTTTTTTACCATCAAATGACCATCGAGCAAAGCGCTGAAGTACTTCAAATCCAACTCGGCACAGCAAGAACACACTATGCCCGAGGCAAGAAAAAATTAAAAGAATTGATCCTTAAATCACAAACAGAAGCGAACCATGGAAAATGATGAATTAATCGAGAGCTTCTTTGAGGACATGCGAACCAAAGACCAAAATCTGGAAATCCCGGCATTCCCCAAGTCCAAAACCCGCAGCATTAATTGGCTCATTCCGGTAGGAATAGCAGCAAGTTTATTTCTGGCAGGCTTCCTTTTCTATGAAAAAGAACCAGAGATGAAAGCTCCAGCTGAAGTGATCATCATCACGTTAGAGCAAGGCCCAAATCAGGAACAGCAATTCAAAATTACTGAAAGCACCTACTTGGATACTTGGGAATCAGGCACCTCTTCTTTATTAACCGAATTCTAAACCAAATCTTATGAAAAATCTATTGCTTATCGGATTCCTGCTAAGCTCCAGTCTGACTTTCGCTCAAGATATATTCCAGAAAAATCTCTATTCAGCAGATCGGATCATGGAGAACCGTGAAAAATTAGATCTGACGGATGCCCAGGCCGCAAAAATCAAGAAAATCCACTCCGAAAATGCCGGTGAATTCAGCACTCTGAAATGGGATCTAGATGCGGCCACCGCTCGATTGAAATCCATGCTCGAGGAATCGAAAATCGATCCTTCTTTAGTCAATAAGCAAATGGATGAAGTACTCCGATTAGAGGGGCAGCTGAAGAAAAAGCAATTAAATACGCTTGTGGCGATCAAAAATGAATTGACAAGTCCGCAGCAAAAAATGCTGGAGTACAATGGAATAACTAGGTTACAAGGAACTACACTTTTATCTGGGACACCTAATTCTAGCCAACTTAAATCCTCCAATTTCCGAGTAGGTCAGCCGGCTTACGGTTTCGAACCTAAAGTCACCATCGAGGCAGAAAATGGTAACCCCGATATTTCTCCACTCTATATCATAAAATCAAAGAATACAAATCTTACTATTCCACAAACAGCTTTGAAGGAAATCAATCCGAATGACATCGAAAGCATCAACGTTTTGAAAGACAAAGCTGCCACAGATGTCTATGGCGAAAAAGGTAAAAATGGAGTCATCATCATCACCTTAAAAAAGGATAAGAAGTAATCATTTCGAAAGAATTATTATGGTTTAAATTGAAAAAAGGAAGTCCAGTTGGGCTTCCTTTTTTTGTCACTAGCTTTTTCTGAATTCTTTAAAGGTTTTCCAAGCGTAGTAAAAAACCAACCAGAAAACCGCAAGGATAAATGCTAACTGAATGCCCACAAAAAGAAGATAGCCGATAGTTTCCAGTGTTGTCATAGGAATCATTTTTTGAATTAGGAATTTAGTCTTTTTTCTTTAATGAGCAATAAGGCTTTTTATTTCATCTGTTTATAATTTGATTTTTTAAGGTCAGATGGAATGCCCCGTTTAATCATTCCCCTGTGTGAGAAGCCATTCTCATGGGCATTTCTTGTCACGCTACGACGCGAAGCGCAGCGGATTAGATTAGAATTCTTATTCCAAGGGTAATTTTAATTCTCATCAAACTCCAAGAAATCAAACTCTCATTGAATGCATGAGAAATAAGCTCCCCAAAACGCTGCGCCGCCGCGTCGCTGCGAGAAATCAGATCTCTAAAATGTATAGGATAGCTCAATCTAAAAACCTCCAACTCGCCCGATGATCTTTCTTAAGTGGATTCCCAGTTACTTTCGCCCGTAAAATTTCCACCGGCATCGCATTCTGTGTTAAGATCAAATCGTGAAATTCCTTCTCCCCCATTTTTCCTGAATCTACCATTTCGGCACGCATCGCATAAAATTCCAAAGCTCCGATCATGTAGGCAATCTGATAAAGTGGTCCATAACTTCCTTCAAAAGAACGTCGAACTTCTGCTTCCGCATTCGCAGGCTCATGACCTACCTTGTCCACCAATAGATCGATACACTGCTGAGGCGTCATATTTCCAAGGTGGTAATTCAGTGAGAATATGATCCGAGCACATCGGTGCATTCTCCAAAAAAGCATTC
>JAFMBQ010000184.1 GCA_017858365.1 Algoriphagus sp.
TTTCACTAAATTTAAATCTTTCTTAAACCGTCCAACTTTTGGGGGCTAGTCCAATTCCGGCCTTTTTCGTATATCAATTTGGTTCATTTAATCTTTCACTAAAGTCTTGAAATTATAGATTCCACTCCCGATCAATTCTGTAATCGATCCTTTGGCAGCAGTGATGTAGTTCTTTGTATCGCAAGCCACATAATGTGATGCTAAATTTAATTCTCCGCCCGAAACCATCACCATTTGAGGATAAGCAGTCTTGCTAAACGTAGCTACTTCCGCAGAGGTGACTTCGACAAGTTTGTCTTCTTTGAAAACTCCTCCGAAATATACATCCCGTTTTAGTCCTGTTGAAGAGTCAAACAGAGGCGAGCTAGCCATATGACCTGCTACAAAGCGAACTTGAGAAGCCAGACGTGACGCTGTGCCTGAGTTAGTAAACCCTTTGCCAAAAGATTTTAATCCCATTTGTTCATTATCTTGAGTTCCTACTGCAGCGGCTAATCTAAGGTTGATGTCAGCCTTCACTTTTGAGGATGCATAATTGGCAAAACTGGTTGAACTTGCGTCTAAATTCACAAAAGGGAAAACAAAGGTGGCTTCAGCGACATAGGCATCGCCTAGATCCTGAGATAATTTGGAGCTCGTGTCAACAAATGTCCCTTTTTCGCGACCACTGTTTGAAACTCCCTTTACCCAATAATCATACCCTGTAGGAGTGACCATCACATACCCAGTAGCCTGATCAGTGGACGAAGCGCCACCTTTTAATTTGGTATAACCAGAATAATAATCAGTTTTTCCAGCTTCTTCAGCTGAGATAATTTCGTATCCATCTGCCTCCAACTGAGAGACAAAATCATTATAAGCATCATCTACAATTTTCTGAAAATCAGGTATGTCAACTCCACTCAACTGGACTCCCATACTTGTTTTTGTACCGGATACTGTGGTTGCTCTGTTTGCACGATTATTTGTCGTGCCTGAAGTACTTGCAGAAGCTTCTTCAAAGACTTCGAATAGCGCCCTAAATTTCTGTATGTAAATACGCTTTGGCGATTTCGAAGATTGTTTGCTTCGGTGAAATGCTCCAACATCGTAATCTTTTGAAGAAATGTAAGGGTCTGCTGGCTGGAAAATTCCGGCCATGACTAGTAAAATAATTGTAAGTAGTGATTTCATAGCTTTTAGAGGGAATGGTTATATTTCTTCTTGGTTCTAAATTAGCCTTTGCGGAGTCAAAAATACAATTATTGAATTCTTGAGCTATTCAATCAGGCAAGCTTGAAAAAGAATTAAAATCATGAAAAACAGATATATAGATCTTTATTTTTATTAATTAAAAAACAAGGTATGATAAATAAATACGGCAAATGCCCTACAAGAAAAAAGTGCTACTAAATTATCTTTTTAGAAAATTTGAAACTTTTCGGTCAACCTTCTCAAAAAAAAGACCGGCTAAACCGGTCTTTTTTTTAGGCTTCAGCCTCTTGTCCTTTTATTTTTTCTTTAAGCCTCAGGATAAAATCACTCAATACATTCATATAATTGATAAATGCGTCGTATGGTGAATCATAAGGACTGAAGTAGGAGTGAATGTCTCCATCCGAAAAGAATTTAGTACACATGTAATAGAAATGATCCGAGGTCTGGAGGTAGGTCCAATCTCGCTTAATTTCTTCATCATCGATTTGATTGACCATTTTCTCTAACTCATATAATTTACCAAATGCTTCATCCTGAAGGTCGTTACCCAGCCAGGCGGTCAAGTCCCGCTCTTCATCCGCCCATGAGATTGGAGTGGGCACATGGATTTTGCCTATCGGAGGAACTTTAGCTACTACCTCCGAAGGAGTTGAAAAGCCATAATTGGTATGCTTAAAAACTGCTTCCGGTAGATGCTTCATGAATTCAAAAATCCCTGTTTCAGCCCATTGATGCTCCCCGAAGGTCTCGTAATCCATGAAAAGATTAATCACTTCTTCTGCCTGAGGTACATTATTAATCCATTTGACAAATTTGTCTGTAGTCAATGGATAATCTGCCCAAGTCTTATTGCCAAATCTAAATGCGATATCATCACTGAGTTGGAAGTTTTTCAATAATACTTTCAGCTTTGGCTCTATGTTGTTGCAATAAACATAATTTGGGCTTTTCCAACCCAAGATATGCTTTGCACCTTCGGTCAAAGTAGCCTCAAATCCCATTTCGGCAATCATGGCTCCGATCTGATCTGAATAAATTAATTCTGTGTTTCTAAAAACCTTTGGCTCATACCCGTTGAAGAGTTTTTTGATTTTTTCCTGATGATTTCTCACCATATTTTGAAACTCAGATTTACTTTTCAATGAAGCTAATGAGTGACCATAGGTTTCATTTAAAAGCTCAACATGTCCTGTTGTAACTAATTTCTGAAAACTCTCCAAAACGTCAGGAGCATAGGATTCCATCTGATCCATAAAGGTGCCCGACATCGAAAAAGTCACTTTGAAACCACCTTCATATTTGTTAATCAGGTCCAAAAGGAGGGCATTCATTGGTAAGTAGCATTTTTGTGCTACTCGCCTCATTACACT
Organism: Algoriphagus sp.; assembly: GCA_017858365.1. Taxonomy (GTDB): domain Bacteria; phylum Bacteroidota; class Bacteroidia; order Cytophagales; family Cyclobacteriaceae; genus Algoriphagus. The sequence goes on from JAFMBQ010000184.1 coordinate 2,568, forward strand.
TCGATTCAGAAAATCATCCCAATAATGGTGATCCTCTCCAATGTCAAAAAAACGGTAGGGTTTTAATCGATAAGGTTGGTGTACCTGGAAGTAAAAGCAGATAGTTCTCATGATTTCTCAGCTAATATGTTTTGATAGACGGTGACAAGTTTGGCAGCCACATGCTCCCATTTTAATTTTTTCAATTCCTCAGTACCCAACTCTTTGAACATTTTAGAAATGCCTTCATAGTGAAGTAAAGCAAAAGTCGCATCTGCCATGGCATCAATATCCCAGAAATCCACCTTGATGGCATTGTCTAGGACTTCTGCTACACCGGATTGCTTCGAAATAATAACAGGGGTATTGTGTCTAACTGCTTCTAATGGAGATATGCCAAAAGGCTCGGATACTGAAGGCATGACATAAACATCACTAATAGCGTACATGTGGTCAACATCATCTCCTTTTAAGAAGCCTGTAAAATGAAATCTATCTGCAATTCTAAGTTCAGCTACTCGATCGATCATTCTATTCAATAAGTCTCCTGATCCAGCCATTACAAACCGAACGTTTGGGTCGCGGTCGAGCACTTTTTTGGCAGCCTCAACAAAGTATTCAGGCCCTTTTTGAAAGGTTATTCTACCCAAGAATGTTACAATTTTCTCAGGCACTTTTTTATTGTAAGTTGATTTGATAATTGAAGCATCCAAGACAGCATTATGGAGTACGCTGACTTTGTGAGCTGGCACTCCGTATTTCTTGACAATGGTATTTTTAGTAAGTTGACTTACTGCACAGACGTGATCTGCAGCATGCATTCCTGCACGCTCGATTTCATATACGGGCTTGTTTACACTTTCTCCAGATCTGTCAAATTCAGTAGCATGAACGTGAGCTACTAATGGTTTGCCACTTATTTCTTTAGCAGCAATTCCTGCTGGGAATGAGAGCCAATCGTGTGCATGGATAATATCAAAATCATTCCTATCTCTTGCAATTTGGGCTCCAGTGAGGGCATACCGAGAAACCTCTTCCATGAGGTTTTTGCCATATTTCCCACTGAACTCATATTTAGTTGAAAATATGCTTTCATCTACATCTGTTCGGTCATGGATTGCATAATCTGTGAATTTCTTGTATTCTTCTGGGCCTAGGTAAGGAACTAAAAAGCTGCTTACTTCCAGATAAGTAAGGTTCTTCCAAATTGACTTGAATCTTTTCTCACGATAATCGATCGAAATATCGGAGGCATTGACAAAATCAGCCATGGGCTCTTCATCTCCCCAGAGTTTAGGGACTACAAAAATAACCTCCTGATTGTGATGAACCATTCCTTTGACTAAGCCATAACATGCTGTGCCTAGTCCTCCAGAAATATGCGGTGGGAACTCCCATCCAAACATTAATACCTTCATAGTAAACAGTTAAATCTTTTTACTCAAGTCCATCATTCGTAATAATTCTGCCACGCTCCAAGCTTGTGATACAGCACCTTTAGGGCGGTGTGGAGGATCTCCATCAAAAATCTCTGCTACAGTTCCTACACCATATTGAGTCATGACACCGTCAAATCCCTTAATTATTTTTTTGATAAAATTCCCCGCGGATTTGCCGTGAAGTTTGATATATCCCTCTACAAAATGACCCATAGGCCAGACCCAAACAGTCCCGTTGTGGTAGGCATTGTCACGACTGATTTGATCACCAAAATAATAGCCTTTGTAGGCAAAGTCATCTGGAGCAAGGGATCGAAGACCCCTGGTCGTTAAAAGCTTTGATTTTACAGTCTCAAGAATTTGATCATTCTGAGTTTCACTTAGCATGGTGTAAGGGAGGGAAGTGGCGAAAACCATATTTGGGCGGATGGCCCAATCTTTTTCCTCTCCATTGACCAGGTCAGCCAGATAGCCATGTTCGTCCGACCAGAATTCCTTTTCAAACGAATCTCTTACTTTGGCAGCTAGTAGTGCCATTTCTTCATCTCCCGTTAGTTCATGATAGAAGCATAGTGCATTATACCAAAGTGCCTGAATCTCTACAGGGCATCCAATTCTAGGGGTAACGGGTCCATCTGGGGTAACGGCATCCATCCAAGTCAATGCAATCCCTTCTTCGCCTCCATAAACTAGCCCGTCAGGCTGTACATGAATGTTGAAATCTGTACCCACAATGTAACCGTCAATGATCCCTTTTAACTTGCCTAAGTATCTGTCCTTTATGGTTTTGCTGTCTCCTGTATAATAGATGTATTGCTGAAGTGACCAGAAAAACCAAAGTGGTGCATCTATGGAGTTCATGTTGGTCATTACTCCACTTCCAACATTTGGGAAAAGCGGACCAGTTAATTCATCCGCCATGGTATCCATGATATCAAGAAATGTTTTGGTGTCTCCTTTTGTAAGAGTCAATCCAGGCGCGGCGACAAAGGTGTCTCTGCCCCACCATCCAAACCAAGGGTAGCCAGCAATAATTCGGGTTTTCCCATTTCGATTTCTAATGAATTGCCCTGCAGAGTTCTTTAGACAATTTTCAAAGTTATTTCTAGGTATCCTTCGAGCAATCTCTTTTTCAAAGGCGTTAGTTCTTGTTTTGGGATCTGCTTCGCTAAGACCTGCAGAAAAAATTACAGATTCTCCTTTTTCAATATCAAACTCGAAATAACCAGGCACGTAGAGATCCTCTTGGTAATTATATCCACGTTCTCGCTCCATGATGTATTCCACATTATAATACCAATCTGGGTTAGGTACAAATTCGCTCTTTTTCGAAATCTGAAGATAAAGAGGGTCGTATTGGGGATATAAGTGGAAAGAAGCTCCGTTTGGCACTTTTTTGAACTTCTGATTGATCTCTGTATTGGCCTTCATCAAGTCGTGGTATCCTCTGAATGCCAAGAAAGGAGAAATCCGGATTTTAGTTGGAGAGTGGGCTTCCAGTAAAGTGTAGCGAATCATCACTCGATCTCTATTAGTATCCAGAATTAATTCTTTTTGAAGTAATACTCCGCCTACTCGATAAGTAAGTTTTGGTATTGGCTCAGAATCAAAATCCTCCAAATATTTATGTCCTCTTGGAGAATAATTTCCTGGAAATTTACTTATCCCAAGATTAAAACTCGCTCCATGCTGGATTACAGTTTCATGGACTGTAGAAAGCATGACGTGATTTTGGGAATCAATTTGCGGTTGAGGCACCACTAATAAGCCGTGGTATTTTCTTGTATTGCAACCGATAATGGTGGTGCTAGTGTAAGCACCTGATTGATTTGACCTAATTATTTCCCTATCAAGGGAATAATTCAAGTTCACCAATTGTGTCTTATCGAAATGGATATAACTCATAGTAGAAAATTCTAAAGAGTTAAAAATAGAGTTTTGCTTCGATAAGAAAAATGAAAAGACAAAAAATAAAGGTTATGATTCCATAACCTTCTCATTTTTTAGGAATGAATCGCCTCATTCTGTATTTCCTCGAAATTTTTTAGAGATTCTTCGAACTTCTGAAGATAATTTCTTATTTGTTTGACGTTGATTGGTTTCATCGCCGGAAACTTTGGTGAGGCTTTAAATAAAGTAAACATCTGAAATTGGTTTAGTTTTTTTGTTTTGGTCAAATGTTGTGCCAAAGGGCTCTATTTAAAAGGAAAGCCCCTCAATTTGAGGGGCTTTGGGTGAAAGACCGGGTTCGAACCGGCGACCTCCGGATCCACAAACCGGCGCTCTAACCAACTGAGCTACAATCACCATTTTAATTTTGTTAGAGTATGTTTCCCTCTAACGGTTTGCAAAAGTAGTGATTAACCTTTTTTGCTACAAGCATGGATTTAATTTTTTATTAAAAATTTCATTCGATGCCCTTTTTGGCTTTCGTTAAATTGTCCGTTATCATAGGCTAAATGGCCTGAAACGATCGTATGAGTCACTTTAGACTTGAAAGTATGCCCTTCAAAAGGAGACCAGCCACACTTTGCTAAAATATTTTCTTTAGATACTGTCCAAGGTGAATTCAACTCGGCTAATACTAAGTCTGCAAAATAGCCCTCACGGATGTATCCCCTTTCTTTGATTCGGAAGAGTTTTGCGACATTATGGCACATTTTCTCGGCGATTTTTTCCAAACTGATTTTCCCGGCATGATGAAAGTCTAGCATCGCGACCAAACTATGTTGATTCAGCGGGCCTCCAGAAGGAGCTTTCGTATAGATCTGGGCTTTTTCTTCTAAAGTGTGCGGTGCATGATCGGTGGCGATCACATCGATTTTATCATCCAAAACTGCTTGGAAAATAGCGTCTCGATCTTTAGAGGTTTTTATAGCTGGATTCCATTTGATCAAATTGCCTTTTTCCGCATAATCCTCTTCTGAAAACCACATATGATGGATGCAAGCTTCCGCGGTGATGTGTTTTTCCTCCAAGGGAATAGAATTGTCAAAAAGTTCGATTTCTTTGGCTGTGCTGATATGTAGGATATGCAATCGTGTACCATATTTCTTCGCCATAGCCACTGCGCGGCTCGAGGCATCATAACATGCTTCAACTGACCGGATTTTAGGATGAAATTTTACAGGGATATCATCCCCGTATTGAGCTTTGTATTCAGCAAGATTAGTGGCTATGATGTGATCATTTTCGCTGTGGATCGCGATAAGTGCTTTGCATTCTCTGAAGATTCCTTCTAGGGATTCAATATCGTCTACGACCATATTCCCGGTGGAAGAACCCTGAAAAATTTTCAACCCGCATACATTTTCAAAATCAACTTTGAGTATTTCATCCAAGTTGCTGTTCGTGGCTCCAAAGAAGAAGGAATAATTTGCTAGGGAAACCTCAGCTGCTCGGTTGTACTTGTCTTCTAGAAGTGGTAAAGTTACTGCTTGAGGTACTGTGTTTGGCATTTCCATATAAGAAGTAGTGCCACCTGCTACACCTGCTTTTGCCTCAGTATAGATTTCGCCTTTATGGGTCAAACCGGGCTCTCGAAAATGTACTTGATCGTCAATGATTCCTGGGAAAAGATGCTTACCGCTTCCGTCTATGTGAATATCAGCTTTCTCATTTGAAAGGTTTGGACCTATTTTGCTGATTCTTCCTTCTTTGATCAATACATCGCCCAGATTAATTTGGCCTTCATTGACTATATTTGCACCGGTGATCAAAATACTTTTCATTTTTTTCGCTAATTAATCAAGTTTACTACTTCCTTCAAAAATAACGAATCATGTCCAATGAAACCCCAACTTTTGACGTTTTTAAGCTAAATCGTCAGCTTTTGGAAGCAGTAGCTGTGGCAGGTTATATAACACCGACGCCCATTCAGCTAAAAGCTATCCCTTTGGCTCTAGCAGGGCACGATGTGTTGGGAATAGCTCAAACCGGTACCGGCAAAACAGCAGCCTATATTTTGCCATTGCTCATGAAAGTGAAATATGCTCAAGGAATGCATCCTAAAGCGCTGATCTTAGCTCCTACCAGAGAACTAGCGATGCAAATCGAGGAAGTTGCCATTCAGATGGCTCAGAATACCGACCTGAGGATAGTTTGCTTATACGGTGGGTTGGGTCCAAAGACACAAATTGAATTGATCGAAGCCGGAGTGGATATAATTATTTCAACGACAGGTAGATTTTTGGATCTCTATAAAAAGGGAAAAATCTTTACCAAGGAGATTAAAACAATGATCTTGGATGAGGCTGATAAAATGATGGATATGGGGTTTATGCCTCAGATCCGAAATGTTTTAGAGATCATTCCTGTAAAGCGTCAGAATTTACTTTTCTCAGCCACATTTAGTGATCGAGTTGAAAAACTGGCTGCAGAGTTTTTG
>JAFMBQ010000005.1 GCA_017858365.1 Algoriphagus sp.
AATATCGTAATCTTAGTTTAACCATCACCCACTAAAATTCATATAGAGCCTTTTTCTTTTCTTTTTGAAAAAGAGAATTCGCTCCAAATCTTAACTTGCAACATCAATAGCTAAAAAGTGGACCAAGAAGGATACATCCGAATCAATAAATACTTAAGTGAAGTAGGTTTCTGTTCTCGAAGAGAAGCAGATAAACTTTTGGAACAAGGACGAATCACATTGAATGGAAAAGTCCCTGAGCTGGGAACCAAAGTCGGCCCCACTGATAAGGTAGCTGTGGATGGTAAAAACGTAGGTAAACCCATCCAAAATCACACGTATATCGCATTCAATAAACCCGTGGGCATTGTCTCAACCACAGATGTCAAAGGTGAAAAGGATAATATTATTGATTACATCGGGCATTCGCAACGAATTTTTCCGATTGGAAGATTAGATAAAGACAGTGAAGGATTGATTTTTCTCACGAGCGAAGGTGACATCGTCAATAAGATTCTTCGGGCTAAAAACAACCATGAGAAGGAATACGTCGTCACCGTCGATCGTCCGGTAACTGATGAGTTTGTCAAAAGAATGGGGGCAGGAATCCCAATTTTAGACACAGTTACCGATCCTTGTCAAGTGGAGCGAATCAGTAAGTTTAAGTTTCGGATCGTCCTTACTCAAGGGCTAAATCGCCAAATCCGCCGAATGTGTGATTATTTGGGATTCAAAGTAGTGCAACTAAAGCGAGTTCGAATTATGAATATTCATTTAGATCTCCCAGTTGGGAAATGGCGGGATTTGACTGAAAAGGAATTAGAAGAACTAAATTCCTTGATAGCTGACAGTTCAAAGACTTTTGATTAAACAGATTTCACTTAGACGATAAAAATCGGATGACCAAGTCCATTTTGAGAGAAGATAGAGCTAAAGGATAAAAAATGAAAGTTTCATCAATTCAACCTTAAAAAATTCCATCCTAGCAGAAGATCAATCCATTTCAAAAAATCCATTCTAGGAAAAATGGTTTCAATAGATTTGATAATTGGGAAAAAGTGTCCACATCGTCTTTATTTAAAACTTTTCAAGTTCATTACTTCTTTTAAGGTACACTTCTTCCTTTCGGATACTTAGCGTTTAATAAGGTTATCGAAATAAGTTTTTTAAACAACTTCCAGTAGTTAGATCAAACAAAAAATCATTCAATTGATAGCTAGTTTTATACTTCTTGACACCGATCAAAAAAATCATGAAATACTAATTGTATTTCCTCTTGTTATATATTAATTCAGGAAAACTGCGTTTCTTCAATTTGAAATTCTCCCTTTCGCCAAACTTCCCATGCTAAGCCTTACCGAAAAATCAGTACAAGCAGATGTTTTTTTTGAAACTCTTCTAGCACAAAAAACGACTACTAATAGTTGGAGAATATCTACTGCAGCAGATCGAATCGTCCGTTTAAAAAAAATCCAAAATTGGATTAAAGTTCATCAAAAGGATCTCCATTTGGCACTATTATCTGATTTTCAAAAACCCCCAATCGAAACTGACCTTTCAGAAATCTTCACGGTGACTTCAGAAATCAACCATGCTATCAAGAATCTAAAAGCATGGATGAAACCCAAGTCAGTATCAACACCTCTTCCTTTGATTGGAACAAGTGGAAAAATATTTTATGAGCCTAAAGGATGTGCACTAATCATCGCCCCTTGGAATTATCCATTTAATCTGGCAATAGGGCCATTGGTTTCAGCGATTGCCGCAGGTTGTACTGCAATCATCAAACCTTCCGAACTCACGCCAAATACTTCCTCTCTAATTCAGAAAATGATAACTGAGTTATTTGACCCATCCGAAGTTGCAGTTTTTCAAGGGGAATCTGATGTTGCTCAGGAGTTATTGAAGCTCCCTTTTGATCATATCTTTTTCACTGGGAGTCCAGCTGTAGGGAAAATCGTAATGAAAGCAGCAGCAGAAAATTTGACTTCGGTCACTTTGGAGCTAGGGGGGAAATCTCCTGCGATCGTTGATCAGGATGCGAATCTGAAGGATACGGCTGAAAAACTGGTATTTGGGAAGTTTATCAATTGTGGGCAAACCTGTGTAGCTCCGGATTACCTTTTGGTTCAAGAAACGGTAAAAGAGGAGTTATTGATGGAGCTGAAGGTGGCACTGAAGAAAATGTACGATCCTAAATTTGAAGGTATCGAAAAGTCTCCCGACCTAGCGCGAATAATCAATGATCGCCATTTCGATAGACTGGTTAAAAGCCTAAAAGATGGCATTGAAAAGGGAGCAACGATTGAATTTGGAGGGAAATATGATTCTCCATCACGCTATATTGAACCAACAATTATCAGTCAGGTCTGCGATGATATGACCTTGATGGAAGAAGAAATTTTTGGGCCAATACTTCCAATTAAGACTTTTTCCCAGTTAGATGATGCCATTAGCTTCATTAACAGCAAACCTAAACCTCTGGCTCTTTATTATTTCGGATCAAACACTACGCACACAACCAAAGTTTTAAAGGAGACTAGTTCAGGTGGTGTGGTTATTAACGATTGCGTGATTCATTTCCTAGATTTAGAAATACCATTTGGGGGGGTCAACAACAGCGGCATTGGGAAAGCACATGGTCATTTCGGTTTTTTGGCTTTTTCTAACGAAAAAGGAGTGCTGAAGCAACGAGTTGGTCTGAATAATGCCACCTTACTAAGGCCTCCCTATGGAGCTGCTGCCAAAAAAATCATACAATCATTAATCAATTGGTTTTAACCATGAATAAGAGCTTTTTTAAACTTTATCAATCTGCCTTTCTTTACCTCCTTGTTTTAGGATTTTTCGCAAGTTGTAATTCAGATTCTGATCCAATCCCTGATGGTCCGATGGTGGCGAGGGATATCTTAAATGATGCTTACGGAACTGAAAGTAAACAAGTATTGGATGTTTTTCTTCCTGCAGGTAGATCTACGGAGACCACACCACTCCTTATATACATACACGGCGGCGGTTGGATTGAAGGAAGCAAGGAAGAGTTTCTTCAATTTAGAGAAGCTATACGCATTTCATTCCCTCAATATGCTTTTGTAGCAATCAATTACCGCTTATTTGATTTTAACACCAATGCAAACAGATTCCCAACCCAAGAAAACGATGTGATTCAAGCAATCAATTACATTAAAAGTAAAACCACCGACTGGGATGTCTCCGATCAACTCATCTTGGCAGGCGCAAGTGCCGGCGGACATCTAGCTTTACTTCATTCTTATAAGCATCAACCTATTGGGAATATAAAAGCTGTCATCGCATTCTTTCCACCGACAGACTTAACATCGCTTTATGGTATCAATTTAGTGACGCAATTAGGCTTAAATGGTTTATTAGGTGGGACTCCTCAAGATCGGCCAAGTGCTTATTTGGAATCTAGCCCAAGCAATTATGTCCGAACGGCTGTGGTTCCAACAATCATTTTCCACGGCACTTCAGACACCGTAGTACCAATATGGCAGAGCGATATTTTTACAGAAAAATTAAAAGACGTGTCTGCTAACTATGAGTACAATCGGATCGAAAATCAGGGCCATGGTTTTACCGAGCAGACTTATTCGCAAGCTTTTAAAGACGCTGCGGACTTTCTTCAGAAAAATTTGAAATAAAAAAACCCCGACGAATCGGGGTTACCAAGGTCAGACTTTTTGAAGTCCCGTAGAATGGGCCATTGCTTTAATGGCTTTCACTACTTTTTCTGAAGGTTGCAGGCGAACCTGATCTAATTGCTCTATTGTGCTCAGCATTTCAATATATTCTTGCATTAGGGATTCCTCACTATGTAAGGCTTGCACCAAGAGTTCTTGTTCAACCTCCGGCATTTCCTGATAAATATAACTTACCAGGTCATTTGGGGTAAATTGTTTTGTCATAGGCAATATTTAGTTGTTTCATTTTTTTTCGTAAATGTATCAGCGCATAGCGCATCCGACCCAAGGCCGTATTAATGCTTACACCAGTTTGCTCGGCAATCTCTTGGAAACTCAAATCCAAATAATGTCGCATGATTAATACTTCCTTTTGAGTTTCTGGAAGCTCCTCAATCAATCGCTTCACCAACTGAACGGTGTCTTCTTTGATCTGTCTGTCCTCGACCGTCTCCTCCGCAAACTGGAGAGAATTCAACAAGTTTGACCCATTTTCCATCACAATGGTAGGGTACCGCTTCGCCTTTCTGAAGTAATCAATTGCCAGATTATGCGCTATACGCATTACCCAGGGTTGAAATTTTCCCTCTTCGTTGTATTTGTCTGACTGAAGTGTTTTAACCACTTTGACAAATACATCTTGGAGCAAATCCTCAGCAACTCGCTGATCTTTGACTATCAAGACAATCGTAGTGTAAATTTTACTTTGGTATCGATCTACTAATAGATCAAAAGCCACATCGCTTCCGTTTCGATACTGTGCAATTAATTCGCTGTCCTTTGGACCAATTCGCTTACTCATTTTTAAGTTGGTTTATAATAAACGTAGAGGTCTAGGCCATAGTATTTGTTTAGGGCGAATAATATAAAAAGGTTTCTAAAAGTATTTATTCAATATCATCCATCCAAAATTTAGACCGAAATTTTCGAACAATTAGTTTGATTTAGTTTTTTTCAAAATAATATTCTGTAACTCTTAGTGCTAACAGTCTTAATAATTTGTTTTTTTTGATATTGATTATTCAAATTTACCAATGTCTATGCCAAAAAAGGTTAAAATTAGGTGAGTTGTGATCTTATTAAGTCTAAATTCATTCCTCACAATTGTAATGATTGTGTACTTTCGCAGTCTAAGCAAAACTGAAAATCAACATGGAATTAATAGGAAAAGTAATTGAAAAACTTGCTGAGGCAGGCGGAAACTCCAAAAGTGGAAATGCTTGGAGAAAACAAGAGTTTATCATAGAAACTGGTGGGCAATACCCAAAAAAAGTATGCGTGTCTCTCTGGGGAGATAAAATTGACCAATTCCCTATCAATCAAGGTGACCAAGTAACTTTGAGTATCGATGTAGAAAGCAGAGAATACAACGGCAGGTGGTACACTGAAATAAAAGCCTACCGAGTAGATTATGGTTCTTCTTCTCCTGCACCAAGCTCAGGAGCATTACCAGATGTTGACACCTTTCATTCAGAAGGTGAAGAAGATAAGCTACCATTCTAAACCAATTAGCATATGTGGGATGATTTCGATGATGAAGAAGGTGCATGGGACGAAGAGGATGAAAGTAGTTTCAGAAAAGAGCACGAAAAAATCTTCAATCATCCCCTAATGAAAAAAGCCAAAGATATCTTAGCCCTGACCAGAGCATTGGTCGGGAGCTTGGATGAGGCTAGACGAGAGCTGTATGGAAGCATCATGCTCCAAGATGCAATTTTGATAAGTTCCAAATTCGCCGCAGCAGAATCTACAGCAGATTATGTCTCAAAGATGGAAAAAGGGGTTTTTATCAAAGTCCATGCAAAAAACCTCAATGGGATGACTTATCAACTGGCGATGGAGGAAACCCATGCCGAAGAGCACCTAGAATTGCTCCGGGCAGCTATCGAAGAATACCGAATTCTGTTTCAAGATTGGCTAAGCCAATTAGACCCAAATGAAAAAACAGACGATGGGTGGGGGATTTTTACTTCGTAGTACCACCTGAACCAAACTGGAAGCCTAAATAAGCTCCTCCAATCATCAACCCCAAGGTAATCAGAATCAAAAGCAAAAGGACATTTAAGGGGAATTCCCAAGGCACATCCCCTACCTTAAAGCGAATAGGTTTCTTCCAATCAATCATCAAAAGGCTATTTATTCAAGATTGCTTTCCAACCATTCTGTTCTAACTCTACAGCAGATTTCTCGACTTTTTCTTTCAAAGTCTTCTTGAAAGCATCCATTTTGGCAGCTACCTCCATGTCAAAAGAACCAACAATCGAAGCTGCTAAAATTCCGGCATTTTTACCTCCATTCAAGGCTACAGTGCCGACAGGAATACCACTTGGCATTTGGAGAATAGACAAAATGCTATCCCAACCATCAATCGAATTGGAACTTTTGATCGGCACACCCACCACTGGCAAGCTAGTCAATGACGCCACCATTCCTGGCAAATGGGCTGCTCCTCCTGCTCCAGCTACTATTACTTTCAATCCTCGATCACGAGCAGATTCCGCATAATCAATCATCCGCTGAGGTGTTCGATGAGCAGAAACTATAGTAAGCTCATAGGAAACACCCAACTCATCTAAAAAGGCTGCAGCTTCGGCCATTATCGGAAGGTCAGATTGACTTCCCATGATTATTCCTACCTGTGGATTCATAGTATAGATTTGATTTTTATAAGTTCTTTGATTCTTTGGGCTCTTTTTTTCAAGTTATCCACATTATCATCTAGCAAAGTGACATGTCCCATTTTACGAAAAGGCTTAGTTATTTTCTTACCATATAGATGAATATAGACCCCTTTTTCTGCCATTGCTTCTTCTTTCCCTTCAATGACCACCGGCCCAGTAAATCCTTCTTCTCCTAATAAATTGATCATGGCAGCAGGGCATCTTAGCGCTGTATTTCCGAGCGGCCAATTCATCACTGATCTAAGATGCTGTTCAAATTGAGAAGTAAAATTGGCCTCAATGGAGTGGTGTCCACTGTTATGAGGTCTAGGCGCTATTTCATTCACCAAGACTTCCCCTTCTTTGGTAACAAACATTTCTACCGCAAGGATCCCGACCATGTCGAGTTTGAGAATCACATCCTTAGCTATTGCACTTGCTTTTTCTTCAATTTCAGCGGTGACCTCAGCTGGTGCAAAAAGAAACTCGACCAAATTGGCTGTAGGATGAAATGCACACTCCACACTCGGATATACCGCCAAATCTCCACTTGCATTTCGAGCGACTGTTACCGCTATTTCCCGCTTAAAATCAATTAATTTTTCCAGTAAGCCTGGTGCATCAAAGGCTTTATCCAAGTCGGCTTCCGTACGCAAAACTTGAACTCCTCTTCCATCATAGCCTTCTTTTCCAAGCTTATTGACGGCTGGCAAAAAATCAGCATTGTGGATAACTTCAGCTTTATTGGCTGTTAAGATGAATTCAGCTGTAGGAATTCCATTTGCCACATAGAACTCTTTTTGAGCCCGTTTGTCTTGAATGAGTCTTAAAATATGAGGTTGTGGATAAACCTGCTTTCCTTCTTTTACCAATTGCTCAAGTGCTTCTGTATTAACACTTTCAATTTCTACTGTAATAACATCGCATTTGCTGCCAAATTCATAAACAGTATCAAAATCCTTCAATGATCCTACGGTAAACTCTTGTGCAAAATCCTTGCAGGGAGCATTTGGATCTGGATCTAAGATGTGGATATCCTGATTGTAATTGATCGCCGTTTGGATCAACATTCGACCAAGCTGGCCTCCACCTAGTACTCCAAGAATCAGCGAATTTTTTTGCATAGCTTAATTATTGATCAAAAATAAGAGAATCTCAGGTAAGGAAAAACTCAAACTAATTCTGGAAGCGGATTCCCATTAATTCCATCAACTTGTGTGCATTAAAACTGGGACAAGCTCCCGTTTTAAGTTTGTAATCGAAATCGATGGATTGATCATGAATCTCTGAATGGAAACTGAAGTTCTTCACCTTTGGGATCCGATTTTCTAAGTCTGCCAATTCAATATCGTGTGTACTGATAATCCCCAAAGCCTTTGTATTTACCACCTGTCTAATCAAAGCCTCCGAGCCGGAGATCCGATCTTCGGTATTGGTACCCTTTAGGATTTCATCCAAAAGAAAAAAGATTTCTTCTCCGACTTCAATTCGGTCAATCAACGATTTGATTCGACTAAGTTCAGCATAAAAGGAACTGACACTTTCGCCAAGGTTATCAGTATTTCGCATACTGGTGTAAAGTTGGAATTCCCCAAAACCAAAGGCTTTGGCAAAAGGTCTCAACCCTAGATTCACCAAAACACAATTAATCCCTAATGTCCTCATGAAGGTGGTTTTGCCACTCATATTCGCACCTGTAAGTAAAATAATACTAGAATCTGGGTTTTGAGAGAAATCATTTGGAATAGCAATTTCTGGGGAAATTAATGGATGTGAGATCTCAAATCCTTTAATTCCGCTTTCCACTTCAATGATTTCGCCTTTTCCTCCAAGCTCATATTGAAATGTACTTAGGGAAATCAGCATTTCCCAAGTAGCTAATCGTTCGGGAAATTCTGAAACAAGCTCCCCATACTTACTTTTCCATTTTTGCAAGCGAATGTAAAGCAACAAATCAGTCCAGAAGAATAGGTTAATAGGAATATAAAGAAGGTTCATCCGATTCTGAATCCAAAGTCCCAACCGGTCAAGCTCCTCCAACAATACCGATGCTTTGGCGTTAGTTTCCAAAAATCCTGCTGTAGCATTTCGCAATTCCTCGCTCCGAAATTCTTGTTTTTCAATCTCCGCCAGCCAATATCGATAGGTTTTTAACTGATTTCTGGAAGGAATTTCCTCCCCGGCTTTTTTTAAGGATTGGAATACAACTCCCAAAAGTCCCATTCCAAGCAATACCCAAACGCCATAAAAGCTGGCAGGTATCATTCCAACATTAGCTAGTACAGATACTATAATTCCTCCGATCGGGCCAATCCATGCAAATGGAATAAGCCAGGATTTTATTTGATCATTTTGTTTCAGCCATTTGATCCAAGAGTTAATCGATTTTTCATCCCGATAAAAAGCTAATCCTACGGACTCCATTGCCTGAAGAAATTCGGGCTTAGCAGCCAACTCATCTATCGCAGAGCGAAGATTTGATGCTTTTCTTAACTCAAATTCCGAAGTAATTAGTCTAGAAAGTTTATTCTTTCCCTCTTTCGAGACAGTATGGTTAAGCAATTGAAATAAGGAATGATCTCCAAAGAGATCCAAATCGTTAGAAAATGGATGGGTTTTGCTTTGAAATTCCAAGCCTGGCTCAAACGATTTCAATTTTCTGGCCTTTCTCAATTCTCGATTGCTTTCCATTTTTTCCAAAGCAAAATAGATTGCTTCCTGATCTTTCAGCAGATTGTACTTTGAAACCAGAAACACAAATCCAGCCCCAGTCGCAAAAAAAAGAACAAACCACACTGGACTCTCGGAAATACCTAAAACAAAAAATCCAATTATCCCCAAAAAAGAAAATATCCTGAAAATTGAAAGAGAAGAAGTTTTTCTTTTCAGTTCCCCCAATTTTTCCGGAAGCTGTTCACTGCTAAAATCAAATTCCTTCATCCTCAAAGATAGGTATTGATGAGGGGCAAAATCTAAGAAGACGGAAAGTAAATCACTTCGTATTAAAATCTTTATGGATTATTTTTCGTTTTTAAAACCAAAGCTCAAAACCGATGAAAAAAAAACCTGAATCCCTAAAACCTGAATCCCCGGAGATCCAAGAATGGGACTTAAGCCACTCGTTTGGTATTTTACCAAACGATATTTCTTTAACACAAAATATTGGTTGTGTGAGTGGTAAAAAGAAAAAAGAGTCCTCTTCAAAGCCCAATAAAGATTAAAGTTCTACCTTAGGCCTTTTAAACAACTCAATTTTAATTATGAAAAAGCTTTTAAAAACTTACGGGATTGGAGCATTAACGCTTCTTGTTTTTTCCCTTTTCGGCTGTAACTCTGATACAGAAGACGTACTACAAGAACCTGATTTGACTATAGTAGAAGATGATTATCTGATCAGTCAAGCCTTCGAAGATCTTGACAACATCACTTTGACTGCTCTCGACAACAGTGGGTTAGGAGCTCGGATAACCAAAGATATTTCTATCTCAGAAATTTGTGAGACAGCTATCGCCACTCTCGATGAGACAGGGAAGATTATCACCATTGATTTCGGCGCAGGATGCACCAGTAGTAATGGCATCACCCGTAAAGGAAAAATTATTCTCAGTTACTCAGGGAATTTGATTTTCCCTGGTGCCAAGGTGGTTGCAACTTTTAATAACTATTTTGTGAATGACAAGAAAATAGAAGGAACAAGAACTATCACAAATACTGGGATTGACTTTCTTACAAGCTCCATTTCGTTGGCAGTAAAAATTGAAAATGGAAAAATTACTTGGCCAGACAATACTTTTGTCACCCTTGCAAGTGATCAAATTCGGTCAGTGAAACTGGGAAATGAGGGTTATGACGCTTCAATAACTGGTTCAGCTTCTGGAAAAAGTCGAAATGGGGTAAACTACACGACGCTCGTAATTGATCCATTAATTGTGAAGCAAAGCTGTGTAGCATCTGGCGTTTCAGTTCCCGGGGCTGGAGAATTACAATTTCAATTCGGAGGAGTGGAAGTGACGGTAGACTACGGAGATGGTAGCTGTGATAAGTTGGTTACGATCACTTATCCAGGTGGTTCAAAAGAAGTGACTTTAGATTAAAAACATAAAAATTCAAACTGAAACGGCTATTTTCACAAATAGCCGTTTTTTTGTTATGGAGAAAAAATTAATTGAAGGATTCGAACACATTCGATATCAGCGAGAGCAGCCAAGTGAAGAAGAGTTGATCCAAAACTCCCGAAATTTCTATCAGTTAATGAATGGGAGAAGGACTGTTCGAGAATTCGATACCAGACCAATTCCACTTGAGGTAATCGAGAACATCGTCCTTACAGCAAGTACAGCGCCATCAGGGGCACACAAGCAACCTTGGACATTTTGCATCGTCTCTGATTCTGAGATCAAACGTAAGATTCGCATAGCCGCAGAAGAGGAAGAAAAAATCTCCTATTCCGGTCGGATGCCTGAAGATTGGAAAGCAGATCTGAAACCCCTTGGCACAAATTGGGAAAAGCCATTTTTGGAAGATGCTCCCTACCTCATTGTGGTCTTCAAGCAGTCCTATGGACTATCTGATGGAGAAAAGAGCCAGCATTACTATGTGAGTGAATCAGTGGGAATTGCTTGCGGCTTTTTGATTGCTGCCATACACCAGGCTGGTTTAGTGGCAGTGACTCACACACCAAGTCCGATGAATTTTTTGAGTTCCATTTTGGAACGGCCCACAAATGAAAAACCCTTTTTATTAGTCCCTGTTGGATACGCCAAGGAAGAAAGTTACGTGCCCGCTATAGTAAGGAAAGATTTGGAGAAAATCATCGTCAGGTTTTAAACCAATTCAAGAAATTGATCTAGCCGGAAACCACCTAAGATATTGATGAGGTCATTGTGATTTGATTCCGGTGAAACCTTTGTACTAATAACAGTAAAAAGACTTTCAGAAGAAAGGCGATCAAATTGATCGCCTTTTGTTTTTTTCACTTTGATTGATGGACTACACGCTGAGGGAATGGAATTTCAATTTCATGCTTTTCGAATTCGGTATTTATAGCTTCCATAGTATCAAAATAGACAGGCCAAAGTTCAGCAGCATTTGACCAAGCTCGAACGACAAGATCAAGCGAACTATCTCCAAAATTATTCAATGCTACAAAAGGCGCAGGATCTTCCAGCACACGTGGATCATTAGCTAAAATATTTAAAATGATTTCTTTTGCCTGTTTGATATTTGTACCGTAGGCAACACCCACCGTAATTTCTGTTCTTCTATTCTCTTGCGTACTCATATTGATAATATCCGAGTTGGCAAGATTTCCATTTGGGATAATGACTTCCCTATTGTCAAAGGTCATTAGATGAGTATATAGAATCTGAATTTTAGATATTTTCCCAGTGTGTCCTTGACCTACGATGACATCGCCTACCCTAAATGGCTTAAATGCTAATATCAATAAACCACCGGCGAAATTTGAAAGCGAACCTTGAAGTGCCAAACCTATCGCAAGACCTGCTGCTCCGAAAATAGCTAAGAAAGAGGTAACAGGTACTCCAATAATTGCTGCTACACCTACAAAGAGGACAATGAATAAAATTACCTTAGTAAAAGAATAGACAAATTCATTTAATGAAGGACTGTCTTCACGCTTATCGAGAAAATTTCTTAAGCCTTTTAACACCCTAACGATTATAAATTTTCCTACGAAGTAGAAGAAAATTGCATATAGAATGGATGGTATAACTTGATAGGCTAACTCTATTGCTTGTTTGAGAATAGCGTCATAAGTTTCTGGTGAAATTTCCATGAAATACTCGGTTTTTTTTGGTTAAACTATGATTAATACCTGCCATCGGAATGCCCAATGCCAAGTGAGTTGAAAGTCTTTTATTCCAGCCTCGTCCAAAATCCTCTCCCAGTCTGCTCTCGAAAAAGCTCTGAGAACGGAAAGTGGTCCATCATTTTGGACCATCGGTGATTTGCTAAACAGCTTAGTAAGTATCTTGATACTATGGTAAGCTATGGGATTTCGATGCAAATCATTGATGACTATACCGAGGTTAGATTTCAATTTTAACCCCTTCAAAAGCTGCACAAGCTCCGAATCAGTAAAATGATGCGTGAATAAGGTGCAAGTACAAACATCCACTTTGCGCTCCAAAAAATCCGGAGAGAAAATATTTTGAACAGTAAAAGTTACATTTTTTAATTCAGCCAGCCGAATTTTAGCCAATTCAATGATGTTTGGATTTGCATCAATCCCCTCAAAATTGACTTTTTTTCGCTTATTTATAGCCCAATCATGCATCACCCGCATCATATCTCCTCCGCCACAACCGATATCTGCAATACTATATTCTTCTTGAGGATGTGCGTTGAAAATCTGCTTGAGCCCTCCGGTAGTTACTTGGTTTCCACCTAGTAATTTATTGATGGTTTTGAGTTCTTTGAGCGTTTGGGCCAGCTCTTCCCCTGAGCATTCCAAGTCATCCATTAATTCTTTTTCAAAACTCCGCTGGGAAAAATTACTCATCGTTTTTCGAGGTGAAGCGTTTCTAAAGTAAGTCCCGGGCCAAACCCCAAGGCAAGAATATCACCTGAAATCTCAGGATCTGCTAAAAATCGATGTAATACAAAAAGGATTGTAACTGAAGACATGTTGCCAAAATTCTTGAGCACATCCAACGCATGTTTATTAGCCTCAACCGGAATTCCAAAAGCTTCCTGGACCTTCTGCAAAATTTGTTTTCCACCAGGGTGAATAGCAAAGTTTTTAATTTTTGACAAATTGAATTTCTCCTCAAAAACCCCTTTCAACCGACCTATACCCTGATCAAGGAGTGCAGGAACGTATTTACTCAGTTGCATCTCGAATCCAAAATCACCTATTCCCCAGGCCATATCACCTTCTCCCTCTCGAATGACTTGGCTCAAATACGATTTGATTTTAAGGCCTTTGTCTGAATTCATTACCAAAGCAGCTGCGGCGCCATCTGCAAATAGTGAATTTGCCAAAAGATTATCTTCGATGTATTCTTTTTGGAAGTGAATCGTACACAACTCCACTGTAACTACTAACACTTTTGCATCAAGCTCGGCATGAAGAATCTTATCTGCAAGCTTCAAACCCGTAAACGCAGCATAGCAACCCATAAAATGGATACAATAGCGCTCCACTGCATCTGAAAGGCCCAGAGTTTTCATTAATTCCAATTCTACTCCCGGGGCGACCATACCTGTGCAAGACACTAGGATCAAATGGGTGATTTGATCAGCTGTAATATTGGATTTCACCAGACACGCTCTAGCTGCTTCCTCACAAAGCTTTGGAGCCTCCGCTCGAAAAACTTCCATTCTGGCTTTGGTCCCGGGAAATGGCTCTAAGTTTTCTGACTTCGGGAAAAATGAATAGTCCTCATGAGTCTCTTTTTCAAAGTCTGTAAGTACACTATGCCGGGAAGAAATCCCTGATTTCTTATACAGAAAATTCAGCTTTCTGGCCTCATTATCTTCAAGTTGATGAGCTGCCTGCATAAAATTCGCGATGGAGGACTGTTCGATTGGAGAACCGGGATTAGCCAGTCCGATGCTTATTATGCTCGAATTCATTAGATCAAGTTAAACGAATATTTCTAAATTGTGGGAACTCTGTTACAACCTTCTTGCCACGATAAGGTTATCACAAGCATTAATCCAGACTATGATCACTAGCTCTTCCATCAAGCATCTTCGAATCCCTTTTTCTCTTTTCTTGATGCCTGTTTTCTTTTTTGCTCTAGCACTGACTCCCAATCTCAATGAATCCAGATTGCTTTGGGTGTTTCTTTCGCTCCATTTATTTCTATACCCCTCCAGCAATGGTTACAATAGCTATTTTGACAAAGACGAAGAGAGCATAGGTGGATTAAAAACCCCTCCAAAAGTCACCAAAGATCTTTATTGGCTGTCTTTGATTTTCTTCATCATCGCCATTGGTCTAGCTGGTTTGATCAATTTCAGCTTCGCTTCCATGATTATACTCTATGGATTGGTGAGCATGGCTTACTCACATCCCATGGTCCGGATCAAAAAGTACCCTTGGTTGAGCTGGCTGATTGCTGGATTCTTTCAGGGCTATTTTACTTTTGCCATGGTCTATGCAGGTTTAAGCAACTTAGGCTGGGATGTGATGCTCAAGCCTCATATTCTAATCCCCGGCTTATTGACTAGTCTGATGCTTTGGGGAAATTATCCCCTCACTCAAGTCTATCAGCATGGAGAGGATTCACGTCGTGGAGATCGGACCTTAAGTTTAGTACTGGGAATCAAAGGGACTTTTTCATTTTCAGCATTGGTATTTGGGCTATCAGGCGCTGCTTTTATCTGGTATTTTATTAGCAAAAACCAAGAAGCTCTTTGCTGGGTATATTTAGCTGCGATGGCACCGATTTTACTTTTCTTTTTGATTTGGTTTAGTTTTATCCGAACCAATCCTGTTAAGTATGCAAACTACTCATGGGCGATGGGAATGAATACGATTTCTGCAATATGCCTTAATGCATTTTTCATCTATTATTTCTTAGAAAATACTCAAATCATGCAAGTGTTTGGCTATTAAAAAGGCTGCCCGTGGGTGTTCTTGATTATTTTCCGAGTCACAAATGGGACATGCTGAATCAAATTTCTGGCAAAGATGGAGGAAAAATCTGAGCCAAATAGTAGTTGAACGGTCCTACCTACCTTTAACCGAGTTTCAAAGATGCGCCGCCAATTCTTCTCATAGCTTTGCTCTATTTCTGGTCTTGTTTTATTCGTTAAAATTGCCTCCGCCGCCAATTTACCTGCCTGAATAGCCATAGCCATTCCATTTCCACAAAGTGGAGTAATCAGTCCTGCGGAATCTCCCGCCATCAGAATATGATTTTCTACTGGCTTCTTAGCTTCAAAATTAATCTCATTGATGACCTCAGGTTTCTCAAAAAGAAACTCGCTAGAGGTAAATAACTCCTTCAAATGCGGATTTTTCCATAGAATAGCCTCCTCCATCTCCGGGATCGATCCATAGGTTCGCAATTGATCTCTACTGCCCAGGTAGCAGAGGTTTGCTTTCCCATCTTCGATAGCATTGATACCACAATACCCTCCTGAAAAATTGTGAAGGGCTACTGCTTTTCGATCAATAGCTGCCTTGATATGGTATTTGACACCGATATATGGACTTCTTTTTTGGATAAAATCTCTGGCAAGAACTTTATCGAGCTTGGAGCGCTTCCCAAATGCCCCTATGACATTTTTTGCTTGCAATTCGCTCCCATCAGAAAGCTGGAGAATAAACTGATCATTCTGAAATTCGATTTGCTCCACTTGAATTCCTGTATAGATTTCAGCCCCTTTTTCAACCCCTTTGTGCACTAAAAAATCGTCAAAAACATAGCGACTAAGACCAAAGCCTCCTAGATCCAAGGGGACGGTGGTTTGGCTTCCTTTTGTATCTGAAAAAGTGAATCGATCAATCTGGGGTAATTCATGCGCCTCAGGGAACAAGCCTTCTCTTTTTAAAAACCCTTTAACTTCATTCGAAATATATTCGCCACATACACGGTGAAAAGGATACGTTTTTTTTTCAATCAATAAAACCTGTTTCCCCTCTTTCGCAAGCAAATTTGTAGCTATCAACCCAGCCAATCCTCCCCCAATAACTACATTTTCAAAACTCTTTAACACAGTGTTGCCTTTAATTTGAAGAATAAACCGCTTATAAAAAATGAAGGTTCAATAATTACCCTTTATTGAAATTAGCTGTTTAATTATCAAACAATAAATAAAGTATTCATGAGAAAATCCATACCCAAATTAATTAAGAGAAGTGCTTTAGTTCTCGGGATGTTGGGAATCTTACTTTATTCCGAAGGTGCTTTTGCACAAAAAAAGAATAAAAAAGATTCTAAAAATGCTCCAGCAGCTGTTGCACCAGTAAAACCTCCTGCTAAGACTACAGGTCCTAAGCCTTACAAAGAAGTCATCACTAAAAACGCCAAATCTAAAGATGGCTTGTTTAAAGTTCATGAAATCGAAGGCAAATTCTATTATGAAATTCCTGATTCCCTGCTGGGAAGAGATATGCTAATGGTAACAACCATTGCTAAGACTGCAGATGGATTGGGTTATGGTGGAGAGCGGACTAATACAATGATGCTTCGCTGGGAGAAAAACAACGATGACATTCTTTTGAAAGTAGTCTCAGTTGACAATTATGCAGCAGACTCTTTGCCAATAGCAATTGCAGTTAAAAATTCAAATCTTGAGCCGATTCTCCAAAAATTTGATATTAAGTCAAATGGTACTGACTCTACAGGAATTGTTATTGAAGCTACGGACTTGTTCAGCAAAGACGTACAAGCAATAGGCCTTCCCAGGAATCGCCGAACTCAGTATAAAGTGACCCGATTGGATAATGATCGATCATACATTTCTCATATAAATACGTACCCAACCAATATCGAAGCTAGGTATGTAATGACCTATTCTGCTACTGAACCACCTTCGAATAGCTCAACTGGTTTGATCACTTTGGAGATGAACTCTTCTATGCTACTACTTCCAAAAGAGCCTATGAAGCAGCGTCTTGCCGATCAGCGAGTGGGTTGGTTCAGCAGATCAGTTGTTGATTATGGATCTGATCAGCAGAAAGCAGCTTCAAGAACTTATCTAGACAGATGGAGACTTGAAGTGAAGGATGAGGACATGGAGAAGTTCAAGCGAGGAGAATTGGTAGAACCAAAGAAGCAGATCGTGTATTACATCGACCCTGCTACACCAAAACAATGGATTCCTCATTTAATTGCAGGTGTAAAAGATTGGCAAGTAGCCTTTGAAGCTGCTGGCTTTAAGAATGCAATCATCGCAAAAGAAGCTCCAACGAAAGAAGAAGATCCTACATGGAGCCCAGAAGATGCTCGTTATTCAGTGATCAGATATTTCGCTTCTGATATTCAGAATGCTTACGGACCACACGTTTCTGATCCGAGATCAGGAGAGATTTTGGAAACTGATATTGGATGGTATCATAATGTAATGAACCTTCTGAGAAACTGGTACTTTATCCAAACTGCGGCGATTAACCCAGATGCAAGAGGAGTTAATTTTGATGATGAAGTAATGGGTGGTTTGATCAGATTTGTATCCTCACATGAAGTGGGTCATACACTCGGCCTTCCTCATAATTTTGCCTCATCCCAAGCTTATCCGGTGGAGAAACTTCGTGATGCCGCGTTTACCAAAGAAATGGGAACAGCACCTTCCATTATGGACTATGCTAGATTCAATTACGTCGCACAGCCAGAAGACAAAGGTGTGAGCCTAATGCCAAATGTCGGTCCTTATGATAAGTATGCAGTGATGTGGGGCTATAGACCAATTCCAGAAGCGACAACTCCAGAAGCTGAACGGGCTGTTTTGGACAAGTGGATCTTAGAAAAGCAAGGAAACCCTGTATACCGATACGGCCGTCAAGGAAATAGCTACGACCCTACTGCTCAAAGTGAAGATTTGGGTGACAATGCTATGCTTGCCTCTGATTATGGCATCAAAAATCTAAAGCGAATCATGCCAAATTTGATGGAGTGGACCAAAGAGTCAGATAAGCCATATAAAAACTTCTCTGATTTGGAAGAAATGTACGGACAGGTAATTACTCAATTCAACCGATATATGGGCCATGTCAGAACTAACGTAGGAGGTGTGGCTGAAGTCTATCGTGCTTCTGGACAAGACATTCCAGTATACATTCACACTTCAAAAGAAACTCAAAAATCAGCCGTAGATTTCTTGAATAAGAATCTCTTCGCTACTCCTGAATGGATGATGGATGAAGCGATTCTTTCACGAATTGGAGATTTCGGCTCGTTGGAGCGAATTAGAGGAGTGCAGGTAAGTACCCTTAACGGAATCTTGGAATGGGGCAGATTAGGAAGAATGATTGAAAATGAAGCTCTAAACGGCAACGATGCTTACAAAATGACAGAGCTTTTCGATGATTTGAGAAAAGGAATCTGGACAGAACTAGGAGCAGGCAAGACCATCGATGTACACCGCAGATCGCTTCAAAGAGCTCATATTGAGCGTCTCGACCTTATGTTGACCGGAGAAGAGCCGAACGTATCTGCTTCATTCAGAAGATTTGTAGGTCCTCAAATCAACGCTTCTCAGTCTGACATTAGACCAATGGCAAGAGGTGAATTGAAAACACTTCAGGCTTCAATCAGATCAGCGATTCCTAGAACTTCTGACCGTATGTCGAAGCTTCACCTGCAAGATGCTTTGGAGCGGGTTAATTCTATTTTAGATCCTAAATAATTGGATGAATTTGAAAAATTTAGGGGTGTCTTTTAGGCACCCCTTTTTTGTGGCAATCATTTTTCATTATTTTATATTAAACTTCGACAATGAATAGCGCCCTTTCTATACTCAAACATCACAAACTTCGGATCACCGATTGTCGATTAGAGATCATTCGTGAATTTCTAAGCAAGCAAGTAGCCTTGGCGCACAGCGATTTGGAGGAAAGCCTAAACAGTCAATTTGATCGAGTAACCATCTACCGTACGCTCAAAACTTTTCTCGATCAGGATTTAGTACATAAAGTACTCGACGATAGTGGAGCTACTAAATACGCGCTATGCTCCCATGAAGAAGCTGATCATAATCACGAACACGTGCATTTCAAATGCGAAAAGTGTGGGGAAACAACTTGCTTAGATGCTATCGCCCTTCCTAAAATCAGCCTACCGAAAGGATTCAAAAAGCAAGAAATGAATTTACTGATTCAAGGAACCTGTAGTAAATGCAGTTAACAATCAACAGGTTCAGGAGATTTCCGCTTGACAGGAGCATCCGAAGGCCAAATTACTCCAGGAGGCAGATCAATTTTAGGAGGAATATTAATATCTACCCCTCCATCTCCATCATCATTTCGATCATTTCCCCTCCGAATCGAATTCTTTGTCATGGTCGCCACAAAATAGATGAGGATGTCATAAGCAACGCCACAAAGAATTAAGTCTATTACCAAACTGCTCATTCTAAAAATTTTAGAGAATATACTAGAATACTCCTTTTAAATCAATGGATTAACGAAATTGTTTTACTTTTTCTGTAACTATTATGATTCCCCTTGACTTGCTAAATCCCTTGGATAGGTGGATATTTGCCCACTGAAAAAAATAGAAGTAATGATAGTAAAGACTAAAAAATATAAGTTGGAGTCCGGCACCTATATCAAAATGGGATTGATTAGCATCATCAAGGAGCAATGGTGGGTAATCCCAATTGCACTTGCGATTTGCTTAGGATACTTTTGGATTCCTTCCATTTGGTGGTTTATAGGAGCTTTGATCGCATACGGTTTATATGTTTTATTTTGGGCTATCCAATTTACTGGAGTCACCCAGATGGAGCAGAATAAAGTGATTTTTGAAAAAATGGCTTATGAGATCGATAGCCGTCAGATTTTGATGAAGATCAATACCAAGCAAGGCATGCCAATACAATGGAATATGATTAAAAAGGCTGAGGTAACCAAAGATGCCTATGTGCTTTATTTATCTAAAGCTCAATTTATTCACCTCCCATTTAGAATCTTCAACTCCGAGAATGAGCGGAAATTCATGGAGACTATTCTCAAACGGAAAGAATTTATTAAATAAAAAAAGAGGCTGCAAATCGAAAGATCTGCAGCCTCTTAAATTTTTGATCTATCCAGATTACATTGGAGGAAGGATCACAGTATCGATCACGTGCACAACTCCATTGTCTGCCATAATATCTGCAGCAGTTACAGTCGCATTATTAATCATTACATTACCATCCTTCATTGTTACAGTAATTTCACTGCCTTGGACTGTTTTTGCTTTTTGTCCATTTTTCAAATCCGTCGAAAGGATTTTTCCAGGTACCACATGGTAAGTCAATACTGCTACCAATTGTGCCTTATTCTCTGGCTTCAAAAGGTTTTCAACTGTTCCTGCAGGAAGTTTTGCAAAAGCCTCATTTGTTGGAGCAAAAACAGTAAAAGGGCCATCCCCTTTCAATACATCCACCAAATCACCAGCTTTAACTGCTGCAACTAGTGTAGAAAGAAAATCTGTAGCTACTGCAAGGTCTACAATGTCAGCTTCAACTTCGTGAACTGAAGCGGTTTTTGGGGCAAAAGATGATGCAATGAATACCAATGCAATCATCATTAAACTTGTGAATTTTTTCATGTTAGTTAATTATTTTGGTTAGTAGCGAATAAACATGCTGTTTTAAAGATTTGTTTTTCGATCAATTGCTAAGCCTTACGAAAGTACCTATATATGTGTACAGCGGTCAATTATCCCGCTAAACGGAAAACACATTAGCTAAATGAAAACCGAATTCATCGAGAAACTATAATTATGCAAATCAAACTACTCACCGTCGGGAAAACAGACCACCCAGCTATTCAACAACTTGTCGAAGAATATACAGGCCGACTAACACATTACATACGGTTTGAGCTCGAAGTCATTCCAGACTTAAAAAACACCAAATCGCTCTCAGAACTGATCCAAAAAGAGAAAGAAGGAGATTTAATTTTAAAAAAAATACAATCTTCTGACGAATTGATTCTTTTAGATGAGCGAGGAAAGAGCTTCGGGTCAATGGAGTTTTCTGAATTAGTCCAGAAAAAAATGAATTCTGGATTGAAGCAGTTAGTTTTTGTCATTGGGGGCCCCTATGGCTTCTCAGAGGCAGTTTACCAACGGGCAAATGCTAAAATCTCTATCTCAAAAATGACTTTTTCGCACCAGATGATTCGACCATTTTTCATCGAACAACTCTACCGAGCATTCACCATCCTCCGAAATGAACCATACCATCACGAATAGCTAGAATTAACTCAATGTTAATATTTGGATAGATACTTGCTTCAATGTTATCAAATTGTTAACTTCAAATTAATTACTTAACATTGGGATAGTTATCCATGAAAAAATCATTACTCATCGTCCTCTTTATCTTAGCACAGACCATCGCGGTCCTAGGGCAAGAAGAGGTTATGGTATCTGATGAATTAAAATTTGAATCTGAAATCGAACTAAATTATTGGAAACAAGGTCAACAGTCCCCTTACAAATTATTTAGGTCTGTAGCTGTTAATCCAGAATTAAAGGATCAAAAATGGGAAGATCTTTTAATCGATTTGGATAAGAAATATGCTAAAAAAGGAAAAAGCACAGCCCTATTAAGATCAATTTTTGAGAAACCTCATCGAAAACTTTTCAAGAAATATGAGCAGCATTCTACCTTCAATGCGATGCTCCAAAATGGGAAATTTGATTGTGTAAGTGGCTCAGCGGCTTTAGGGTTATTGCTAGATAGATATTCTTTTAATTATAAAATCATAGAGACTGATTATCATGTTTTCATCGTGGTTGATTATGATGAGCAGGATATCATATTTGAAAGTACACTTCCTATTGGAGGAATGATCAGTTCGCCATCTGAAGTGGAAGCATATTTGGCGGCCTACAAGCCGGCTAGGAATTCGCAGCTTTATCCACTCAATCAGCGATTGGGAGATCCGACTCAAGCGCTCAATGACAACTCAATTTTTAGAAAGGTTTCTCTCCATGAGCTAGCAGGCTTGCAATATTACAACGATGCAATCGCACATTTCAACCAACAAATGTTTACTGCTGCCTCCAATCAGTTGACAAAAGCTTTGGTACTTTATCCATCTGATAGAATTAAGGATTTGAAAGATTTAGCGATCGAGCAGGCCTATAAAACCACTGGTCGAGATATTAAATAGAAATGGCTCCCGTCTCCGAGAGCCTTAAATCTTCTAACTCTACCACCCCGGCTAGGAAGGAAATCCTCAAAAAAATATTTTTTTACGATCTATTAAAGCATTCCTACTTCAAAAGAGGCTGCTAAGAATATTTCTTTGAGCTATGCTTTTATAGATTTTGAATCCACTTTTAACCCGAAGAAATTCATATCCAAAATTGGAGTTCAGGATCTAATCTGTTAATACATCAAATGCCCCATATTCTCCGGAATGAAAATTAATGATGATGCCCTCCCGGTCCGTGCACATGTCCATGGGAAATCTCCTCAGGCTCGGCATCTCGAATGGAAATAATTTTTCCTTCAAAAAACAAATCATATCCAGCCAAGGGCGGATTGAAGTCCATATGAACGCCCAAATAATCAATTCTGATTATCTCCCCTTTGATTTGATTCCCTTTATCATCTTGCATAGGAATCACTTTTCCCACTCTTAGCATCTCTTGGTTTTTCTTTCCCTCCTGTTTAAAATTGGATTTAGGAATAATAGTCTTGCGCTCATCGAAATAATCTCCGTAGGCATTATCGAAGTCTATAAAGACTGAAAAATCATCGCCTACAGCCTTACCTAAAAGTGCTTCCTCAAACTTCGGGAACACAGAGTCTGATCCTACTAAAAACAGGAAGGGGGCATTTTCAGGAACATTTTCCCAAGGTTGCATTCCCGTATCGCCGTTATCGGCTTTCAATTCATAGGAAATACCTATAACCTTATCTTTTTCTACTAACATAGATTCGAAGTGATTTATTTGAATAAATAAGTAATACCTAACTGCCCTACAAAGTTCTTTCGATCATACCCGGGCACAAAATATTGGTCAGGCTGATTCTCTAAAAACCACTTGTAATTCAGCGTATTCACATATTGAAAACGAGCATTGACTAAGATATTTCCGAACTGCCAATCTCCAACTAAGGAAGGAACTAGATCGACATATTTATTTCTAAAGTCCTTTGAGGCTTCGTAGCGATAATAGTAAAAATCTTGATTATAAGAAATTCGTTCCATCTGAAATCCTATTCGATTCATCTTGTGCACCCAAGCAAATTCAACAAAAATCTGATTGCTCGCAGGCCCATTCCCAACTCCAAGAACTTGGCCGTTGTGTGTATACCCATGCCTAACATGATCATGAATGTACCAGGTTTGTAATTCCCTAATATCGTTTCTAATCGTCTGACCCGTTTGGGTCATTTCCGAACTGATTTGGAAATAGTGCCCTGGCTTATTAAGATTCATCAAATGGGAAAATCCAAAAGTAAACCCTCTCCCAGATTCGGGGGTAATCATAAAATCACTCATCTGTCGACTATTTCCACGGGTACCATATTCCCCATAGAATTCGAAATGGCCTTCTGCACTTAGCCATCTAAAAAACCCAGCACTAAACTGTTGCCTTTTGTCGCGAATCGGATCATAAACATTTCCGGATCCTTTTCGACCATTAAATATGGGCAACACATCACTGAAGTCTGTGATATCTGATCTATAGAGTTGATTAGTAGAGCCATACCCCAGAAAAAGACCGGGGACCCATTTGGGTTGATAAGTGAAAACAATACCTGATAAAAATCGATTTCCGTTTTCCCGCTTTGGGATATAAACTGGATTTTGTTGTATGTTATAATCTGGCCAAGGCGGCAAAAACTCGGTGGATTTAAGAAATCCAGCAATCAATTGTCCTTCAAAGGATCCAATTTTGGTGTCAACTGGCTTCCTTGTATTAGCAGTGAAATGTAAGAATCCCGGCGCATTATTTCCTAAGAGTAAAGAGTTTCTTCTTCCAGGGCCCCACCAGAGGTTTTCAGTAGAAACCCCTAAGGAATATTCTTTGAAATTGTATCGAAGGCTAGATTGCCCCAAATAAAATTTATTATACGCTTTAGTACCAAATCGCTCAGGTGTATCGATTCGGTTCATGTATTCATAATAAAAAAGGATCGTCGCCTGATGCTCGATAGGAAAGCCTAAATAGTCTTTATTCTGGGCCATCAAAACCTCAGGCTGAAGCTGAAGACTAAACCCCCTATATTCTGCATAAGCTCCCCCACTAATAATATTTTGGAAGCCGCGATTAGGAATAAAAGCACCATCATTAACTCCAAAAGCATAGTTAGAATTGTATTGCAAACGATAAGTCGCCGGTAAAATCAATAATTTCCCAGCTCCTTCAGGACCGAACCTCCGGTGAAAAACGGAAGTGTCGAAATCTACAACCGTACTATCCAAATCAAATCCTTCCTTGACCCCAAAAGCTTCTGTGGGATACAAAGGTCGTATCATAAAAGATGACATGGAGTCAACTTTCCCGAGTAACTGCGCCCTTCTGAGGTAATCATCCAAGACAGGAGTGCCAATCGAAATGGTCTGTGCTAACGTAGCGGAGAGTACTCCCAAAAAGAAAAGTAAAGCGAAAAATCCTTTTATAATTCTTGCGCTCATCATTAATTCAAAGTTAGCGCCTCAACTGTGACACCCGCTAATGACCACGATTCGTCACAAACGGGGAACGGAGAATTAGTTGAAACCAACTCAGTATTCATATATATTCTCACTTTCGAGTTCTGATGTTCCACTATTCTAGAAATGCTATAGCGTGTGGTATAATTAGGAAAGGCTCCAAAAAGACATAATCCAGGCTGATTGATCCGTGTAGCCCCACTTTTAGGAGCGTTTTGTCTAAAATAAGCATTTGGGTAAGATTGATATAAACAATAGGTAGATACACAGGGTGAATTAGAGAAAGTTGTTCTAAAAATTTCTTTATTATCTACTCCAAAAAACCAGAAATCTGGCCCACCAATACTGTCATTGGGGTTTCCATCCCAGCTATCATGAATCAAGATATCGAGTGTGATTTTTAAAAGATTATGTGGTGGCAATTCCTCTAGCGTGACCGCCACTTCCTCATTATGGTAGAACCCTGCGATTGTGTCTTCCTGGAATATGAATAACTTTCCATTTTCAAAGTTTTTCAAATCTAGTTTAGAGAAATCATTTGAATAGACCAATTCGCTAGACTCCAAAGTATCTACACAAGACCCTAAGCCTAACAAAAGGCAGAGCAGAGAGAAGAATACGCTGAACCTCGACCAACTTTTAAAATTCATTATACGTCAAAAATTTAAAAACAAAGAAACGAAAAACCATCCATAGATTAGTAGAATCAGGCCTTCTAATTGAATTACAAACCGAGTAAATATTACTATTTTTAAAAAAAATTGATTGCTAACATGCCAAATTTTACCATTGTTGCCGGCGCTCGACCGAATTTTATGAAAATCGCACCAATCATTCATGCGATTCAAAAGAAACAAAAGGAGGGAGGAAATCTTCAGTTTAGGCTTGTCCATACCGGTCAGCATTACGATAAAAAAATGTCTGGAGACTTTTTTGAACAGCTAAATATACCAGAGCCAGATGCAAATCTTGGCGGTGGAGGTGGCACTCAGGCTGAGCAAACTGCCGCTATCATGGTTGCATTTGAAAAAGAACTTATTGAGAATCGCCCAGACATTGTGATCGTCGTAGGAGATGTTACCAGTACGCTTGCTTGCTCTATTGCAGCTAAAAAACTTCAAATCGATGTAGCACATGTCGAAGGAGGTATTCGGTCAGGAGATCTAACCATGCCAGAGGAGATCAATCGAATGGTAACTGACAGCATTACTAATCATTTCTTTACAACTTCTGAGATCGCCAATGAAAACTTGCGGAAAAGCGGATTTTCTGAAGACAAAATACATTTCGTAGGTAATACCATGATCGATACCTTAATGGCGCAGATGAATCGATTCCAAAAACCTGAAGGCGCCATTTTTGAGGGGCTCGAAACTGGGAATTATTTTGTAATGACAATGCACAGGCCTGCCAATGTAGATCAAGAACACAAGCTCAAAGCTATGATTGATGCAATCCTTGAAGGAACAAAGGGACTTCCTATTATTTTCCCTGTTCATCCGAGAACAGCCAAGAACCTGGAAAGTCTTGGAATAGATGCTCCAAATCTCTTGATGTGTGAACCATTGGGATATCTGGAATTCAACTATTTAGTGAAAAATGCTAAAGGTGTAATTACTGATTCAGGTGGTATCACCGAAGAGGCTTCTGTGATGAATATTCCTTGCATTACGCTTCGGGATAATACAGAGCGTGCAGAAACCATTCATCTCGGCACCAACGAATTGGTAGGTACAGATCCAAAAAAGCTGAAGCCTTACTTGGAAAAAATAATGACAGGTAATTGGAAGCAATACCAAGGAATCCCAATGTGGGATGGAAAAACGGCCGAACGGATCGTAACCATTCTCGTAGACACGTATTCCAATTAAGCAGTGAATTTAAGCGGACGAGTCAAGTTCTTAGTGGAGCATTTAAATCTTTCTCCACATCCTGAAGGAGGTTTTTATAAAGAAACCTATCGATCAGCAGGAAATACTCAAACACCTTCTGGAGATCGGAGTCTCTTAACCTCCATATTTTTCCTACTAACCTCAGAAAACATCAGCAGATTTCATCGAATCAAAAGCGACGAACTGTGGTACTTTCATGAGGGAAACTCACTTACTGTTCATCTCTTAAATGAGGATGGATATAGTACCCTGAAGCTTTGTAATCACATCGCTGGAAGTGACTGTCTCCCATTTGGATTAGTAAAAGCTAATACGATTTTTGGAAGCACGGTAGATGATCCAGCTGGCTACTGCTTAGTTTCTTGCGCGGTAGCACCAGGGTTTGATTTCAAAGATTTTGAACTGCTCTCCAGAGATGAGTTGATCCTTGATTATCCAGATCAGTCACACATCATTAAGCGACTAACATAAAAAAAGGCTCCCAATCGGGAGCCTTTATCAGTGTGGTTTTGGTAATTATTAGAATGAAAATGCGACTCTAAAATTGATTTTGACACCGGGAGCCAGACTTGTAAAAATCTGGTCATCTGCACCAAAGGATTGAAATACAAGTTCCCTTTTGTCATTTAGCATATTTTGAACGCCAAATCCTGCTTGGATGCGTTCATCAGCACCGAAGGTTTTATTGACATTAAAATTTAAGCTATGGAACGGCACTGTAAAATTGTCCGTTTGGTTGCCAAATCCTACAAAGTTCAATGTTGGACCCTGCACATTATAGAATATACCGGCTTCCCATCCTGTAATGAAGCTTTGATAAGCTAAGCCAGTATTGATGATGTAAGGAGCTTGACCTGCCATATTTCTGGTATTGCTCACCACTTCGCCTTCTCTCGCTGATAGCTGTCTAGATCTGAATTCAGACTCTGACATTTCGATCTTGGATTGAGTCATGGTAAAATTCGTATTCCAATTGAAATTTTCTAAAGAAGGTGAAAGGAATTTCAAGCTTTTGCGGAATTCAAACTCCAGTCCAAGAACTTGACCGTTTCCCACGTTTCGGGGCTGGAAAGATCCCGCATCGGAAAGGAACTGAACGATCTCAATGGGTCTATCGAACGACTTATAAAATGCACTGACCGAAAACATTTCACCTCGCTCTTGGAAAGCTTCCCATCGAATATCAAAATTATTAATCCGGGTAGGAGTCAATTTACCGTCCCAAATCACCTCAGTTCCACCGTTGGTAACCTCTTGGAATAAACCTCCAATAAATGTTCTACCAGTGATGGGATCGAGAATTTCCGCAAAAGACAATTCTTTAAATGATGGCCTTGCGATAGTCCGAGAGGCAGATAGCCTGAGGTTCTGCTTCTCTTTTAAGGCATAAATCAAGTTCACGGTGGGGAAGAAGTCTGTTTGGTCTAATACTGTATCGTCATTCAAAACAATCGAACCGCTTTGATTAGTACCGGTATATTTCTGCACATAGTTTTCCATTCTTACACCAACAACTGCTTTCAATTTTTCCGCAGGATTGATTTCGGTTGACACATATGCTCCGATGTTATTCACATTAGAATTGAAAGAGTTTGGATTAATCGGGATAAAGTTTGGTGTATATCTTACCCCATTTCGATTTGTTGCGCTGAAAAGATTCTGATCAGCTAAAATCGTATTTGGATCTCCCGTGAATGTGGTGCCTCCTGTGGGAAACTGGAAGTTTTGAATATCAAAATCTCTTGTCTTGTAAACATAGGTACCACCAAATTTGAACTTAGCATTTCTACCAAATGCCTTGTATTGGTTCGTCAAATCAAGTTTACCGACAGCATTTTGCTCATCCAGAGTTCTCCAGATCCGCTCAGGAAGTCCGACTTCTGTAGAGACAGTATTCGTAGGTAATCTAAATCGGGTGAATCTAATATCCGGATCATTAATTTTAGAGATCGTAGGAGACAATTTCCAATTCACATTCCATTTGCCACCTGCAAGAAAATGCTCACCGGAAAGCAAAAGATTGGTCAGAGATCGTTCACTATATTCAATGTTGTATTGTTTTGCTTCGAAATTTGCACCCAAGTTAGATCCAGTGAAATCGAAAATACCAGCTTTTGACTCTCCATTCTGGAGTCTCATGAAATTCAAACGATATTTAGATCGCTCAGTCTTCAAAGCTATACCAGCTATACCGCCTAGCAATACATTATTCACTCCATAATCTCCTTTTTGAATTTCCAAAGGTTCTAGCTCTGTTTGGCTTGCTTCTCTTGGTTTTCCATAAAGATTAAATTCAGCATCCTGAAAAAACTCTGTTTCATTTTTGTAAGTCACGGCGAGATTGTAACCCCAAGTAGCTTTGGAACGGGCTATTTGATTTCCAAGAGAAAAACTAATACCCACATCCATCAAGCTGTTCGCTCGATATCCTCCCAGTGTTTTATTAAAACTTCCCATTATTTCTTGGTACTCTAATCCTTTAGGGCTGTTAGGATTTCCTACTACCTCTCCATATTGGGGAATAGAAGTACTTCCTTTAGTCGGATTAGCTCTAGTGCCATCATCGAAGCCTAGCCAATCTGTTTTTCCTCCGTCATATTTTACGTAGTTTGAGTTGAAGTGCATCGATGGGTTGTATCCACCACTCAAACTCAATCGCATAGACTTTTCTTCAGGAAAATCTTTCGTCTCAATATCCACTACTCCACCTGTGAAATCAGCTGGAAGATCAGCTGTAAAGGACTTTGAAACAATAATATTGTCAATCACATTGGTTGGAAAGATATCCATCTGAATGGAGTTTCGATCAGGATCCAATCCCGGCACATCTACTCCATTTATCACAGTTTTCGTATATCTGTCTCCTAGACCCCTTACATAGATGTATTTTCCACCTTCTATGGATACGCCTGTCACTCTTTTCACTGCAGAGGCAGCATCTCCATCACCAATTTGACGGAATGTACTTGCGGAGATTCCATCCATTAGGTTGGCAGCATTTCTTTTAACAGACATCAGCGCCGATTCAGTAGTCCTGATAGCTGATGCAGCAATAGTGACAGTCTCCAATTCCGAGGCCTCTTCAGCCATAAGGATGTCATTAATTACATTTACTCCTCCAGCTTTTACTTCCACGCCGATAAGTTCGACTGTAGCATAAGAAATGTATGAGATCTGAAGTGTATAAGATCCTGGTTCTACTTGGATTTCAAATTTTCCATCGAAATCAGTAATTGCACCAGTTGAAGTTTCTTTCACTAGAATCGAGACTCCGTAGAGCGGCTCTCCAGAACCTTCCTCAAAAATTGCTCCTCTGATGGTTCCTTTTTGGGCAAAGGCAAATCCTGCAATGAGTTGAGATACTACAATCAGGATAATAGTTAATGTTCGTTTCATGAACACTGAGTGAGAATTATTTTTCATACAGCTTTGTAATTATAAAAACAAAGTAGAGGAAGCTCCTTGCAAGATCTTCCTCTATTTTGATTCAATATTTTTTAGATTATTTGAAGTCTGCTAATTGACCGGATACTGCCGCCCATGACCATGTTGCAAAGGCGGCCTTAGTCGCTCCTACAGTATTAGCACCGGCAGCAACAATCGTTGCAGAAGCATCTGTACCATTCCTGAACATTGTAGCTAGAGTTACTCCAGCAGCCGGCGTAACTTCCAGTTTAGTGAACTTCAAGGAGCCATCTGCGAAATTAGCCAACGTCTTATCACCACTTAGGGAAAGATCCCCTCTCCCACTTGTGGTAGATGGATCAGCGAATCCGAAGAAATAAAGGTTCTCAAATGTACCTCTAGCGCCATCTCGGAAGTCCCCAAATTCTGCTACATTGTTTCCTTTAATTGAGCCATTCTTTAAGGTATGTGATCCAAGTTTAGAGCCTTCAGGACCATCTATTTCCAAAGCGTGATCTGTTTCAGTTCCAGCGATTACAATGAAGTTATCTAAAGTACCAGACCAAGCTTGATCCGTATCCATTCCGTCATCACCAGCATTCCAAACAATCGCATTTTTTACGTTTACAGTACCACCAAACCACTCGATTCCATCATCTTGGTTACCGATTACTTCGACATTTTCGATTATAGTTCCAGAACCAACCCCACCTAAAGTAAGTCCATTGATTTCGTTACCTTCTCCGATGTTTGCACCACCATGACGGATTGATACAAATTTAATTGTACCAGAATTATCAGCAGCATCTGTACCGCCATATAATCCATTCGTGTCGGATGGTGGAATACCTTCAATTTGTTTCTCAGCGACATCTCCTGCGACTGATATCGGAGCTTTTCCTAAGACAATTAATCCACCCCAAAGGCCGTTCAGGTTTGGAGTCAAGTTTGGAGAGGCAATCTGTCCTGGAGTAATTTCGTCGGCAATTGTAGTAAAAATAATCGGAGAGCTTGCTGTTCCTTCTGCAGTGATTTTACCGCCTCTGGCGATAATTAAAGCTGTTGCATTCGAGCCAGATCCTACTTCACCTTTGATAACTACGCCATCTTGGATTATCAAAGTAGCACCTGAGGTTACTGTGATTCTTCCGCCCAAGATATAAGTTTTACCTTTTGCCCAAGTAGTATTTGCAGTGATATTAGATGTTACTCTGATTACAGTTGCCTCAGCACCTACTGTTAATACATGAGTCACTTTCACAAAGTCTCCATCTATATCTGTAACTGTAAATTCAAAAACGAGGTTTTTTCCCGCATCTGCAGGAATTGCAGTATATTCAAATGGGGCAGAGGCAGTCGTTCCAGATAAAGGAACAGTTGCTAGAGCAACACCGTCTTTTGTAATCGATAAAGAAACCAGTCCATCTAATGCAGTTGCAGTAGCAGTGACAGGTCCTAATTTTCCACCTGCTTCAATCGTAGCAGTAGCTGGAATTCCCGAAAGTGTAAC
Source organism: Algoriphagus sp. (assembly GCA_017858365.1). Lineage (GTDB taxonomy): Bacteria > Bacteroidota > Bacteroidia > Cytophagales > Cyclobacteriaceae > Algoriphagus. Next base: position 31,452 of record JAFMBQ010000005.1, read on the forward strand.
ACCATTATCTGGCTTTGCATCTTCCTGACAACCTGATAGTCCAATCACAATTGCAGAAAACATTAGTAATAGGTAATTAAGTTTTTTCATTTTGTTTGTATTAATTGAAATAGTGGTTTTGCATTTTTTGATGATACAAATTTGGATCAATTATTACCCTCAAAAGAATTATCCGAATTATCCTTTTTTTAATATTCCGAACAGTATTTAATATTGAATTAATAAAAAAGGCATAAAAAAAGGGCTGCTTCATTAGCAGCCCTTTAAACCTTGTTTTAATGTTACTTCAATGTTACGGACTTATTTATCGGTACTTTTTCCAAAAGGATTTTTATAAGATTTCGTGTGTTAATTCCGTCTGCCTCTGCCTCATAATTCAAAATTATTCGATGATTCATTACATCCTCAGCGATTTCTTTAATGTCTTCAGGTAATACATAATCCCTCCCATCCATGTATGCTACTGCTTTTGAAGCTAGATTCAAATTAATACTTGCACGTGGTGACACTCCAAACTGAATATATTTTGCCTCATCCTTCAAGCCGTATTGCATCGGGAACCGAGTAGCAAATACCAATTCAATAATGTAATGCTCTAGTGGCTCTGCCATTTTCACGGCGTTGATCTCATTTCTAATGTCAAATACCTCCTGCTT